>CBIHQZ010001628.1:0-1660 GCA_966212315.1 uncultured Myxococcales bacterium | reverse complement strand
AGACTTCGCCGCTGCGCACTTCGAAGCACGCCGCTCGCTGTATGCATTCACCGTGTTCTGCAACTTCGCTCACTTCGGCGGTTCACGCATCGAGAGCCCCGAGAAGCACTCGGCCGTTCCCATTCCGCGCGGCGAAGAACGCCTCGAGATCGTCGACGTTCCGCTGCTCGCGATGCGCGCCGAGCGTGGCGCATGGGACGAACGCGCGCGACGCCGGTTCATCCAGAGCACGCGGCATTGATGCCGACGCGTTGTTCGCGCCGTCGGGGGATCCGCGCGCGCGATGGGTTCGACGCGGTGCCTGGACGCCACGATCAGGCGCACCGAATCGCTCACGCCGTGCACTCGGATCGACGCAAGTCTCGTAGAGACGGACAACACCGGTCGCACGACGCATGCGCCGCGCAACGATCACGTGACCTTCAACCGCGGAACGCGTTCACACAGGGCGTCGCCGCGGCCGCGATTTCGAGGGGATTCCTGCCCAACAACTCGTCGTGCAACTCTGGCGCATGCCGACGGCGGAGTCGACGAGATCGCCCTGTCCGCCAGGCGACGATCGCCAACCCCACGAGGAGACACGCCGAATGAATCCGTCCACCTCACCCGAAAACGCGCTCCGCATGAACGCGTGTCGCGTCCATCGATTCGGGGCGCCTGAAGTCATCGTGTGCGAAGAGATCGAGCGTCCCGTCCCCGGCCCGCGCGAAGTGCTGGTGCGCGTGGGCGCTGCCGGTGTCGGACCGTGGGATGCCTGGATTCGCGCGGGAAAGAGCGTGCTGCCGCAACCGCTGCCGCTCACGCTCGGGTCCGATCTATCGGGTGTCGTCGTGGCGGTCGGTGCGGAGGTGACGGACTTCGAAGCGGGGACGGAAGTGTTCGGCGTAACGAACGCGCGCTTCACCGGGGCCTATGCGGAGTTCGCCCGCGCCGATGCCGGGATGATTGCTCGCAAGCCGCGATCGCTCGGCCACGTCGCAGCGGCGTCCGTGCCGGTCGTCGCCGTGACCGCGTGGCAGATGCTCTTCGAGCGCGCGAATCTCGCGCGGGGACAGCGAGTGCTGGTGCACGGCGGCGGCGGCAGCGTCGGTAGCTGCGCGGTGCAGATGGCCCACGCGAAGGGGGCTCATGTCATCGCAACCGCGAGCGCGCGTGACATTGAGTACGTTCGGGGCCTCGGCGCCGACGAGGTGCTCGACTATCACGTGACGCCGTTCGATCGGATGGTCGCGCCCGTCGATGTCGTGATCGACACCGTCGGCGGCGACACCTTGCAGCGCTCGCTCGGGATCATCGCGCGAGGCGGTGTGCTGGTCTCCGCGGTATCCGACCCGGACGCGCAGGAGGCCGCGCAGCGCGGTGTTCGTGCGTCCTTCATCCTCGTGAACGTGACGGCGGAACGGCTCGCGCGGATCGCCGAATCGATCGACGCGGGCGAACTCTCGGTACGCGTGGGAACCGAACTCCCACTCGATGCAGCGCGCGAAGCCCACGAGATGCTCGAGGGTACGCGCGCGCACGCGAGCGGAAAGATCGTGCTGAAGATCGACGCGTGAGCGGCGCGCGACACACCTCACCCCCGGCTGCCGCCGCGCCCCCCTCCCTCGATGCCCGCGCTGCGAGCGCGAACGCAGGCATCGTCGAGAGAGGGGCTGGAACG
>CBIHQZ010001627.1:0-1662 GCA_966212315.1 uncultured Myxococcales bacterium | reverse complement strand
CGCACCGACTTCGATCGGCCGATCGCCGAGGCCGAAGCCGATCGCCGTGCGGGTGGTGGAGCGGTCATCTTCGAGGGTGAGCTTCAGGTGGGAGCCGTCCCCGACGCGGCGCACCGCGCTCACGCGAACGTGGCGGGTGACGAGCGTGGGCGATGGATTCTCCTGTCCAAAGGGACCCAGGCCAGCGAGCTCGGTTGCGAGGCGTTCGTCGATCTCGGCGAGCCCGACCTCCGCATCGACCTCGCGGCCCGTGGCGACGGGGCCGGAGCCCGCCGCGAGCCGGGTGCAGGCACCGCCGAGGGCCTCGGCGAGGGCTGCGACCGACTCGCGCGCGACCGTGAAGCCGGCGGCAGCGGCGTGGCCACCGAACCGCGAGAGGCACGGGGCCGCCTCGGCGAGCGCCGCGTAGAGGTTCACGCCGCCGCAGCTCCGCGCGGAGCCGCGGCCGACGCCGGTGACGGGATCGATGCCGATCACGAACGCGGGGCGCTGAAAGCGATCGACGAGCTTGGCGGCGACGATGCCGACGACGCCCGCGGGCCAGCCTTCGCCGGAGACGACGATCGCGGCGCCCGGGTCGCCCTCTCCCACCCGCTCGAGGGCCTCGGTGACCACGCGATCCTGGATCGCCCGGCGCTCGGTGTTGGCGGCCTCGAGGGCCTGCGCGCGCTCCGCGGCGGTCGAGGCGTCCGCGAGGAGCAACGCGAGCGACGGCTCCGCGGCGCCGAGGCGGCCGGGGGCGTTGATCCGGGGCGCGAGCTTCCAGGCGACGGTGCGCGCATCGACCTCGCGCTCTTGCTCGACGCCCGCGGCCGCGAGGAGCGCGGCGATGCCCGGACGCACGCGGCTGTGGAGCCGCTTGAGGCCGAGCGCGGTGAGGATGCGATTCTCCGACGCGAGCGGCACGAGATCCGCGATCGTGCCGAGGGCGACGAGATCGAGGAGGTCGCGGACGTCGGGCTCGGCGCGGCCGCCGGCGGACGAGAAGTGGCCGCGATCGCGAAGCTCGGTGCGGACCGCGGCGGCGACGTAGAAGCCGAGGCCGACCGAGGCCATGCCGCGGAACGGGAACGTGGAGTCGGCGCGGAACGGATTGACGAGCGAGAGCGACGGGTGGACGCCGTCCTTCGGGACGGTGTGATGGTCGACGACGATCACCTCGGCACCGAGCGCCGCCGCCGTGCCGAGCGCCTCGAGATCACTCGTGCCGCAGTCGCCCGTGATGATGATGCGGCAGCCGCGCGCGACGAAATCGGAGGCGGCCGCGGAGGTGAAGCCATAGCCCGCGTCGCGGCGAGCGACGGCGACCTCGACGGTGGCGCCGCATGCGCGCAGGAACGAGGTCAGCAGCGCGGCGGTGGTGACGCCATCGACATCGTAGTCACCGAACACGCCGATCCGCTCGTTCCGGACGACCGCGTCGGCGATCCGCTCGACCGCGCGCGGCAGGCCCGCGAGACCGGTGGGCGGCCGCAGCGCCGCGAGGCGCGGATCGATGAAGCCCTGTGCGTCGCGGGGCTCGTGGACGCCGCGAGCGACGAGGCAGCGCGCCGTCGCGGGCCGCACCCGCAGCGCGCTCGCGAGGCGAGCGACGAGCTGGTCATCGACAGGGCGGAGCCGGAGGTGCACCCGCGCACGCTAGTGCAGCGGTATGACACCGAA
>CBIHQZ010001626.1:0-1663 GCA_966212315.1 uncultured Myxococcales bacterium | reverse complement strand
CGTATCGCGAAGCGTTCCCGCCGCCGCGCGGGCGCCGCGAGGCCGCATTCTGAATCAGCGAATCACTGGCGTCCCGTGCGTGAGGTCTACGTACTGCACGCCCGCGACGCGTTCTGAATCGAATGCGATGCTCGTGATCGACGCATAGCGACACCCGACTCGCGGCACTGCGCCGACGCGAAGCCGCCATGGGGCACCGCGCTCGAACACGAAGCGCGCATAGCGGATCGGCACTTCGTGCGACACGACCACGATCGCACCGAACGCATTGGCGCGAGCATCACGCACGAGATCGCGAATGGCTGTCTCGATGCGCACGGCAACCTCGGACGGCGATTCGACGCGACGCGATCCGAACAGCGACCGCACGTGACGCGCGAGATATGGACGAAACGCGAACGCGCGAGTGAGGCCGTCGAAGCGTGACTCGGCTTCGATCAATCGATCGTCGAGGCGCAGCGGTACGCCGTCGAGGCAGCCCGCGATGAGCGTCGCGGTTTCGCGAGCGCGCTCGAGCGGACTCGTGTGAATCACGCCGATGCGTGGCGTCTGCATGGCCAGGTAGTCACCCGCTCGCGTGGCTTGTTCGCGCCCGGTCGCCGAAAGCACGAAGCCATCGAGTCGGCCGTATCGAATGCGCGCGGGGTTCTCGACCTCTCCGTGACGCACGAGATGAACGACCGTCCGCTCCACGCGCGGCACCATAGTGCGGGCGACTCGGTTTCACGAGCGGTGAGATGCGCGCTTCGCTACGCCGCGCCGAATGCGCCGCCGCTCGCAGCCACGAGCCGCGCGAACTGACTCGACGGATCGGCGAGCAGCGCGGAGGGAGCGCCCGACTCGACCGCACGTCCGTTGCGCATCACTACGATGCGGTCGACGTTGCGCAGCAGTCCGAGCCGATGGCTCACGATGACGACGGTGCGCCCCACACAGAGCGATTCGAGCGCGGGTTGAATGCGCGCGGCGGTCTCGGCATCGAGTGCGCTGGTCGGTTCGTCGAGAATGACCAGCGATGGATCGCGGAGAAAGAGCCGTGCGATCGCGATGCGCTGTCGCTCACCGCCCGAGAGCTGCGCGCCACGCTCGCCGCACAGCGTCTCGAAGCCGTGCTCGAGCCGCGCGATGAACGCTTCTGCCCCGGCCTTGCGAGCGGCATCTTCCACCTGCGCATCGGTCGCCGTCGGCTCGCCGAGACGGATGTTCTCGCGAATGGTCGCGTTCCACAGAAACACGTCCTGACTCATGATCGCGCACTGCCGGCGCACGACCCGTCGCCCGCGCTGCACCACGTCGACGCCATCGAAACGCACGGCGCCGCTGTCGGCGAGATGAAACGCCGCGAGCAGATCGAGCAACGTGCTCTTGCCCGCGCCGCTCTCGCCCACCATCCCGATTCGTTCGCCCGCGCGAATCGAGAGCGAGAGACCGTCGAGCACCGCGCGCTCGCTTTCTGGGTACCGGAACGTGACGTTGTCGAACTCGACCTCGCCGCGAAGACGCTCGCTCTGCGTGGGCTCGGTGAAGGTCTCGATCTCTTCGGAATCGAGTACCGCCAGGAGTGCCGCGAGCCCCGGTCGCGCCGCCACCCATTCTTGATACGCACCACCGAGCCGGCACGACGCCCGGCACACCGCCTAGCAGCAAGCCTTTGCCGCCCGCG
>CBIHQZ010001625.1:0-1663 GCA_966212315.1 uncultured Myxococcales bacterium | reverse complement strand
CGAGATGTGCTCCGGACGAGTCGCCCATCAGGGTGAGCCGGCCTTCGTCGAGCAGCGGCAGGAGCAGATCCCACACGTTGCCATGCGCCTTTTCCAACTCGTCGAGGAGCACGACCTGAAACGGTTGCGCGCGCACGGGATCGAGCAGGCGGGCGGGGCTGGTGGGATTGCGCGGCGATCCGAGCAGCAGTTCGAACGAGTGGTAGTCCTTGAACTCGCTGAGATCGAAACGGAGCAGTCGCTGCGGGCTGCCGAAAAGAAATGTCGCGAGTGCGCGTGCGACTTCGGTCTTGCCGACGCCGGTGGGCCCGACGAAGAGCAGGGTTCCGATCGGCTTCGACGGATCGTGGAGGCGCGCTTTGTAGAGCGCGAGCATCTCGATCACCGCGTCGATACCCGCGCGCTGTCCGACGATGCGATCGGAGAACCACGCGCGGATCTCGCCCGCCGGCATGGTGACGTGCCGCGAGACGATGAACGGAGGGAGCCCCGTGTACGCGCAGAACACGCGCTCGACGATCGCGGGCGACACCGGCTCGACATCGCCGCTCGATTGGCGCTCGCGTCGATCGCGCGCCACCTGCTCGAGGAGTGCGAGTGCCGGACCAGGCTGCGGCCGCGCCGGAAGGAAGCGCGATGTGACATGCACGAGTGATTCGCGACTCGCGACATCGAGCGCAAAGCCCTGGCGCTCCGCCGCACTCGAAAGCGTCGCATCGACCTGCTCGGCGGTGAGCGGCGCGACCTCGAGCACTTGGAACAACTTGGCGAATGAAGGCACGCGTTGAAGCAAGCGCAACTGCTCGGGCGTCGCTTCGGCGACGAGTCGCAGTCGTCCGTCGTCGAGCAGTGCGCGCAACGAGTCGACGACCGACTCACGATTGGTGTCGGAGTGCCCTGTCGTCGGGAGATTCCACGCATCGATCACGTACCAGACGTCGTTCGCCGCCATCGCGAGATCGGCCCATGCGCGCGTCTTGGTCTGCCAGTCGCCGAGAAAATGCGTGTTCGCGAGGAAGTCCGCCGACGAGATCTGCTTGAGACCCCCGCGCTTGTCGCGCGCGATCATCGCGTGCGCGAGCGCGTGCACCACCGCGGTCTTGCCGGCACCCGCGCCGCCCACGAGCAGCACCGAGCGGCCGCGATCGAGCGACGACAACACGTCGGCGACGAGCGACTCGCGAAATGCAACGACCGGAAGCGCGCCCGCTTTCGATGCGGCGAGCAGGTCCTTCGGTTCGAGACGATACGCTCCGCGATAATCTTTTTCGGGCACGGCGCGCGCACGATACGCGAGCGGGCGAGGCCGCCGCTACCGGACCAGCACCGGCTCCATCGCGAGCGTGACGCCGAAGACTTCGCGCACCCGCGCGCGGATCGCATCGGCGAACGCGAGAAGGTCCGCGGTGCGCCCGCCACCGTGATGAACGAGCGCGAGGGCGTGCTTCGTCGAGATCCCGAACGCGCCGTGTCGCTCGCCCTTGCGAAACCCGGCGCGTTCGATCAACCACGCCGATGGGACTTTTACCGCGTCGGGTCCGTTGTCGAAGCGCGGGATCTCGTCGCCGCGTTCCACGATGCGCGCAGCGATCGCACGCGCGCAGAGCGATTCGAACTCCGCGCGCGGCACGATGACGTTGGTGAAGAACGAGCCCGCACTGCG
>CBIHQZ010001624.1:0-1663 GCA_966212315.1 uncultured Myxococcales bacterium | reverse complement strand
TGACCGTGCCGCTTCCGTGGTCGGTGCGTGCGGGCGCGCGTTTCTCGCTGCCGCGCGCGGGTCATCCGATCAACACCGATCCGCACTACGACCCGATGAACGACGACGTGTTCGACCTCGAAGCGACGTTCGCGTGGGAAGGCACCGGCCGCATGAGTGACGTGCTGCTCGAGACGACAGGCAGCGTCGCCGTCGGTGGAACACGCGTACCGGCACCTCGCTCGATTCCGATGAACAGCGATTTTCGCGACGTGTTCGGCTTCCGACTCGGCGGCGACGTGAACATCCTTCCGGGCCGTCTCGCGCTGCGTGCGGGCGTCGCCTACGACACCGGCGCCGAGCAGACGCGCCTCGCGCAGATTCATCTCCCCGGCTACGAGACCTTCAGCGTGCACGCCGGTGCATCGGTGCGCTTCGGTCCCATCACCGCCAATCTCGGCTACGCGCACGTGTTCATGTCGGGGCTGACGTCGACCGACGGCATCCGCGGCCTCACGTCGTTCGCGGGTCCCGGCCCCTGCGCGGGCGCCGGCGCGGATACCAACGCCGGCTGCAACATCAATCGTGGTGTGTACGAAGCAGCGCTCGATCTGTTCAGCGTGTCGCTCGCGGCGCACTTCTGAACGCGTGATTCACGGGTCGCACGCGATGCCGTCGCGTGCGCATCGCAGTGCGCGTTGCGCGTCGTAGAGCGATTGCGGATAGAGCGTTGCGCCTCTCCCCTCGCCCTCGATGAAGTCTGCCGGCGCTCCCTGATCGAGCGCCGCCCACCCGCTGTTGGTGAACGACGTCGGGCACAAATGCGCCATCGCGCCGCCTTCGCCGCGCGAACCGATCGCGTAGCCATCGCCCCACTGAGCGGTCTCGACGACGCAGCCCATGCGATTGGGCGGTGACGTCACCGCGACCGTGTTCCACCAGACCTGCCGCGTCCCGGTGAAGCCCGCGCCGCCCGAAGTGGTTCCGCGATTCACGCACTGCATCCAATCGCCATCGAGACGAACCGAGTCGAACAGGTTCGCGTTGGCGAGGAAGCGATGCGAATCGTCGGCGAGACGCGAGTGCGTACCGGTCAGGCGTACGAGTGCGTTGCCGGTCGAAGCCTGATTGAACGTGAATCCATGGCGCGCGTTCGTCGACGTGGACGAGAGCATCAACGTGTCGTTGCCCTGGATGTGGAAGATGTAGCCGTTGCCGCCGCCGCCGCGATACTGCGCGCGACCGAAGTCGCAGTTTTCCACCGTCACGCGGAACGAACCCTGCGCGAAGAAGATGCCGTGCGAGAGAACATGCGCGCCGCTCGTGTTGCCTGCCGGTTGGAACGTGTCCACGTCGTAGATCCACGCGTCGTGCACGCGGTCCATCGTGATGCCGCGCGCGTCGTGCACCTGGTATCCAGCGAGCTGCGTGTTCGTCGACTGGTAGTCGTCGTCGCTGCCGGGCTCGGTGATCGGTGAGCTGCGGTTCTCGACCATGCCGATGCCGAGCGACTCGATGCCGACCTCTTCGTTGATCTGCGTGAGCGCGTAGACGCGTGCGTTGTCGCGCGTGCGCAGCGGGTACTGGATCGGCTCGTCGAGTTCGACGGTGTTGCCGCTGACACGCGTGATGCGGCGCGGATAGAAGATCCCCTTGAAGCCGTTGGTCGGCAGCCAGAGGCCCG
>CBIHQZ010001623.1:0-1668 GCA_966212315.1 uncultured Myxococcales bacterium | reverse complement strand
CTAGTGCACCGCTAACGAGATGCGATCAAGCATTCGGCGGTGGCTTCGAACGATCGCGGCGGCAGGCTTAGTCCAGCAGAAGGGCGTCGGGTGGTCGTTCCAGCTCTCGATGTATGACTCGATGTGATTCCGTAGTGCCTGCTTGCTCGGGAAGTTCGTCGTGCTGAGTGACTGCTTGCCGAGGATCCCGAAGAACCCTTCGACCTGGTTGAGCCAGGACGCACTCGTCGGTGTGAAGTGGAACGTCACCTGCGGGTTCTTCGCGAGCCACTGCATGATCGCGGGCGTCCGGTGGGTCGACGAATTGTCGAGAACGACGTGGAGCGTCTCTCCGCGATGCGCGCGCACCACACGTTTCATGAACGCGAGGAAGTCGACGCCGGTATGCGTATCGGTGCAGGCGTGAGTGACCTCGCCGGTCGCGATGTTCAGCGCCGCGTACAACGAGATCACGCCATGGCGCTTGTAGTCGTGCGTGTGCCGCTTCGCTCGGCCTTGCCTCATCGGCAGCGGCAGTTGCGTTCGTTGCAGCGCCTGGATCTGCGTCTTCTCGTCGAGACTCAGAACGATCGCGTTGTCGGGCGGGTTCAGATAGAGCCCGACGACGTCCCGAACCTTCTCGGCGAACGCCGGATCTCGACTGACCTTGTACGTGCGAACCAGATGAGGCTTCAGGCCGTTGGCGCGAAGGATCTTCGACACGGTCGGACTCGTGAGACCGAACTCCTTCGCAAGCAGCCGCGTCGTCCAGCGGGACCGGCCAGCGGGAGGCGGCGATAGCGCCGTGTGCACGATTCGCTCGACGGTTTCGGCATCAACCGCATGGTCCTTGCGGCCGGCTTTCGGGCGGTCGGCCAGGCCAGCGACACCGCTCTCGACGAAGCGCTTGCGAATGCGCGACACGTTCTCGACCGAGATGCCCAGTCGCGATGCGATCTCCGACGCAGAAACGCCGTCGGCTGACAGCAGGACGACGCGGATGCGACGGACGTGACCAGCACGCGCCGACGGCTGCGCGAGCGTCTTCTCGAGCGCGCGGCGCTGGGAGGGAGTGACGCGGAACGTGATCGCAAGAGCCATGCGGCTTTGGTTGCAGCCTCGCACGGATCCATTTGATGCTATCTGATTAGCGGTGCACTAGAACCGCCCGCGCACTGCGTCGTATCGCAGCTTCCAGACCATCCCGATCGCCTCGGCGAAGATCTTCCGCGACATCTTCGACTGACCCGCGCGGCGATCCACGAACACGATGGGTACTTCGGTGACCTTCAACCCGCGACGAATGCCGCGGTAGGTCAGTTCGATCTGGAAAGAGTAGCCGTTGCTTCGCACCGCATCGAGTTCGATCGCCTCGAGTGCGTGCCGCGTGAATGCTTTGTAGCCCGAGGTCAGATCGCGCACGCCGAGTCCGAGCACCGTGCGCGAGTAGAGCGAGCCGCCCTTCGAGAGCACGTGCCGTCCCACGCCCCACCCTTCGACACCGCCACCATCGACGTTGCGCGAACCGATCACGATTTCGGCGCCTCGATCGATCGCCGCGAGGAACGCCGGGATGTACTTCGGGTCGTGCGAAAGGTCGGTGTCCATCTCGAACACCACGTCGTAGCCATCAGCGAGCGCGCGGCGGAATCCGGTGATGTACGCGGTGCCGAGGCCCATCTTGCCCGG
>CBIHQZ010001622.1:0-1669 GCA_966212315.1 uncultured Myxococcales bacterium | reverse complement strand
AGCCCCACGAGACCCGCGATCAGCGTTCGCAGCGCTTCGCCGCGAACGACGCAGCGAGGCACGTCGGCGATCGCGATCGTGACGACGAAGTCGCCGCGTGCATCCGCGTCGGCCGCGATCTCGCGCGCGAGAAACGAACACCCCATGCCGGGCCGCCCGATCAACGCGACCCCGTGATGCTCCGTCGTTCGCCGGCGCAGTTGATCGGTCCCCCAGGCGAAGTCCGTCGGTCGCCATGGCACTTCGCGCTCGGGTGCAGGCGTCGGGAGGCGCACGGCACGATGGCACTCGTGCGGGAGCGTCTCGAACATTCCCATCCGCTCGCGGTGCGCGACTTCGTTGCCGCCGACACCGGCCATCGTCGGTGCGGGACGCGCGCTGCGCCGCGCGGTGAGTGCCTTGAGCATCGCGACGTTCATCGCCGCGGCATCGGGGAAACGGTGCGCCGCGTCGATCGCCATCGCGCGCATGCAGACCGCCGCCAGTGCGTCGGGAATCGCTCGTTCGGGTGCGATCGCGCGCGGATCGGGACGCGGTGCCGTGGCGTGCCGATGCATGGTGATCATCGCCGAGTCGTCTTCGAACGGCAGCTGACCGGTGAGCAGTTCGAAGAGCATCACGCCGACGCCGTACTGATCGACCGCGGGGGTGATCGGCTCGCCTCGCACTTGCTCCGGGGCCATGTATGCGGGCGTTCCCATCACCTGGCCGGCCTGCGTGATGCGAGCGCCCGCGCTGATCGTCGCGAGACCGAAGTCGATGACCTTCACGTGATCGACATCGCCGCGCGGAGGTCCGAGAAACACGTTCTCGGGCTTCATGTCTCGATGCGTGATCCCGGCGGAGTGCGCTTCGGTCAACGCGAGCAACGTCTGTCGCACGATGTCGACGACGCGCGGAATCGGCAGCGGTCCCTCGCTGAGCATCGTGTGCGCGAGGTCCGCGCCTGCGAGCAGTTCCATCACGATGTACAGATCGTCGCCCTCGTCGGGTGCGGTGCGACCGAAGTCGAACACGCTGACGACGTTCGGATGGTTCAACCGGCTCGCCGTTCGCGCCTCGGTCATGAAGCGACTGACCGCATTCGGCGAGGTGAGCAGATGCGGGTGGATGAACTTGATCGCGACGGCGCGATCGAGCGAACGCTGCACACCGCGATGGACGCGGCCCATGCCGCCGACGCTGATCAACTCGCCGACTTCGTACCGCTCGCCGATGAGTCGTCCGACGTACGGATCGCTGCCGCCGCCCCCGCGTGCGCGCACGACCTTCGGCTGCTCACGGCCGCATCCGGGGCAGAACCTTCCGAGCGCGAGTTCGCGACGACAGTGAACGCAGCGTGCGGGCATCAACTCAGCTCTGTGCGCGCGCGACCTGTCTCGTCGCCTGCGCGGGGCGACGGGACGTGACTCGATCGATCGATGGCAGACCGTGATGTATTGCCTCGGCTCGCCCCGGCGCGCGAGCCCGTACAGAACGGGAGAGTGCGCGGGCGCATTCCGACCTGCGCGTGCTCAGTGCTCTCTTGTGCGCGCTCTGTGCTCACTTGCTCGCCCAGCGCGGCGCGGTGCAAGAGGGGCGCCAGGCGCGCGAGTGTGCGCGGTAGGCACGCGGACGTGACCTCACCCCCGCTGCCGCCTGAGCATTGGTCACGAATGTGTCCTCGCGC
>CBIHQZ010001621.1:0-1670 GCA_966212315.1 uncultured Myxococcales bacterium | reverse complement strand
GGCCTCGAGCGATTGGCGCCCGAACGTGGACCAGCCGCCACTCGACGCACTCGTGTCGGCGGTCGCGCTTCATCCGTCATCCCCGGGTCACGTCGTGGTCGCACTCGACGCAGCGCACGGTCCGGCCGACGTCTTGTTGTTCGGCGGCACCGTGGGCGCCGCGCTCTTTCGCGACAGCACCGGCGACGAGCCATTCTCGGCCAACGGGGTGTGGCACGCAGGCGTGGGCTTCGGCGTCGGAGGCAACGCATCGCCTTCCCTCGCGGTGGCAACGGCCTCGGATCACAGCGCGATGCCCGACCTGATGGCCCACGACGCGTGCGCAGCGCAGTGCGAGAACGCGGAGCGCTTCGACGTGTTTCCCGACCCGCTCGCGAGCAGCACGACCCCGGCGGCGTACGCGTTCTGCAAGCGCGCCAGCGGCGACGCGGCGGTGTTGCGTTGGAGCGTCGGCAATCCGAACGAGTGCACTGCGGTCATCTCGATCAGTGCGGCGGATGCGGCGCTGGTGCGTTCGATGGACATTCTTCCGAGTGCGACGCGCTGATTGCGCGGGGGAATGGAAGAGAACTCACCCCGTTCGTCGTGAGCACGCTCGCAGACTCGCCGCTTCGCTCATGATGAGCGGATCGGGTTGCTCACGCGCTCACTGCAGCGCGACGTTCAGATCCACGCGGTAGATCGGTCCGTCCGCGCCTGTCGATCCCGACTGACTCGTGAGACCGACCACGAAGAGCACGCCGCTCGTGAGCACGGTCGGATAGCGGTACGTGATGAAGGGCGGTCCGCCCTCGTCCAGCAGCACGGGGCGAATCACTTGCGTGCGGAGGTTGAACGCGAAGATTCCTGCGCTCGCGCCGTAGATCATCCAGTCGCCCCACTTCGCGAAATCGTGCGCGTAGTGATGTGACGAAGGTCGATCGCACGTGAGCCGATAGTCGTTCGCATCGATCGCGCTCGAGACCTCCGAGATCATCTCGGACGAGGTGCTGTAGTACGAGATGCCGTCGTTGGTGTCGAAGAGGACGCCGGCCGCGTCGAAGTTCACGGTGCCCGATGCCTGCTGCATGTTGCGGAGCCAGACGGCCTGACGGGTCGTGAGGTTCAGCGTCCATACGCGCCCGCTCTCGAGAAACACCATCTTGTCGCCCGATACGCCGAAGTCCGCGAACGAGCCGATCGTGGCGCCCGCGCTCTCGAGCGTAAGCACCGTCGTCGTCGTGCTCCCCTGCGCGGGGTTCCAGCGAAGGAGAGTCGTCGCGCCGGCCACACTGTCGTCGACGATGTACGCCGTACTTCCGTCGACCGCATACGAGTACCAACGCGCGCCGCTCGAGGGCGAACCGAGGCTGGTGCTCGCGATGAGTTGCTCGGGCTGCGCCGGGTCGTAGGCGCGGTATTCCACGCGGCTCCCCGAGGTGATGGCGGTGACGATGAGTGCGTCGGACGCGCGGTAGTTGGCGAAATCGCCCGATCCGATCGTGAACGTGTAGGCGACACCGCCGGTGCCATCGCCGCGGATGCGGAGCAGGCGCGGCGTGAGATTGCTGGTGTCCTCGTAGTAGAGAAATTGCTCGGCTGCCGTCATCTCGCCCACGCTCGCAGGGAGGGCCATCGTGCGGTTCGCGTCGAGCTGCTGCGTGAGTTGCGAGAGCGCGGCGAGAGAATCG
>CBIHQZ010001620.1:0-1672 GCA_966212315.1 uncultured Myxococcales bacterium | reverse complement strand
GCGTTGCGCATCGTCGAGCGAGCGCTCGCTCTCGGATTGCCGCTGCATGCTCGCGCGCGCGAAGTCATCGCGCAGAGCGCGCGCGACCCGTCGTTCGCCGAATCGCTGCGCTCGTCGCCACACAGCGGTCCAGTGTTCATCCGACTGGTCACCCACGCAGCCCCTGCGTCGCTGCGCATGCGCGGCGTACCGGTGAGCGCGACCGAACAAGGCGCGAGCAGCGTGCTCGCCGAGTTGCACGACCTCGGACTGCTCCTCGCGATGGTTCCCGAATTCGGACCCGTCACGGGGCGCGTTCATCACGACATCTATCACGTGTACACGGTCGACGTTCACTCGGTGGCGTCCCTCGATCGGCTCCATCAGATCGCGCGCGGCGAGATGCGCGAAGAGTTCGCACTTGCACGTCACACACTCGCTGACCTCGAACGCCGTGACCTGCTCGCGCTCGCGACGCTGCTGCACGACGTGGGGAAGGGACGTGGTGGTGATCACAGTGCCGTCGGCGCCGATCTCGCGCGACCGATCGCGCGCCGCATGGGTCTCGACGACGACGATGCGGAGCAGGTCGGCTGGCTCGTTGCGCAGCACCTCGCGCTCTATCACTACGCGACACGCCGTGATCTCGGTGATCCGGCCACACTCGCGCAGATCACCTCGCTCGTCGGCACTTCGTGGCGCCTGCGCACGCTCTATCTGCTCACCGTCGCCGATCTCTCGACCACCAGTCCGACGGCGATGACTTCGTGGAAGGCGCGCATGCTCGACGAGGTGCTTCGCCGCGGTGAAGACGCGCTCGGTGGAACGCCGCGCGCCGGCGATGCGCACGCGGAAGAACTCGAGCGAAGGGCCATCGCGGCGGCGAGCGAACGCGAGCGACCCGAGGTGCGGGCATTCTTGTCGCGCATGCCGCGCCGCTATCTGCTCGCGACCCCGGCTGCGAGCGTGGTGCGTCACGCGAAGGTCGTGGGACAAGCGCAGCCCGGCAAGGCGATGGTGTCGATCGCGCCGCTCGATGGCGCGTCCGCGGATCTTGCCGAAGTGGTCATCGTGGCGCCCGATCGCCCCGGCCTTCTCGCTCGCATCGCCGGCCTGCTCTACATGAACCGGCTCGATGTGCAGGGCGCGCAGGTCTACTCGCGTGAGATGCACTACGGCGTCGACGCGGTCGACGTGTTCACGGTGCGGCGACTCGACGACGACCCCGGTGCCTTGTTGCGTCTCGCGACGAAGCTCCCGCGCGATCTCGCGGCGCTGCTCGAAGGCAACGAGTCGTTCGAGAAGGTCATCGCAGCGCGTTCGCACACGGGCATCCCGCGTCCCGAGCCGGCGGTGCGCACCGAAGTCGAGATCGACAATCACGCGAGCGACCGCTTCACCGTGATCGAAGTATTCGGGCGCGATCGTCCCGGTCTGCTCTACGCGATCGCCAAGTCGGTCTACGAACTCGGGCTCTCGATCTCGCTTTCGAAGGTCAACACCGAGGGGCGCCGCGTTGCCGACGTGTTCTACGTGACCGAACATGGCACCAAGGTGCTCGAGTCGCGCTTCGACGAGATTCGCGCGCGCATCGCCGAAGCGGTGGGGGGAGGGCGGCGCGGACCTCACCCGCGCTGCCGCGCGCCCCTCTCCCTCCGACGCCACGGCGGGAACCGCGGCCGCAGGGGGCGGC
>CBIHQZ010001619.1:0-1672 GCA_966212315.1 uncultured Myxococcales bacterium | reverse complement strand
CGATCTCGCGCGCCGACAGGGGAGCAGTCGTGCTGTGGAACATCGCGTGAGGCGGCACATCCGCCGCGGCTGGTGCGATGGCGCACGAGAGCGCGACGATTCCGAGCGCGCGACGTCGACGCGAGGAACGCATTCAACGGTCAGACTACATGGATGGCCGCGAGCCCGGCGGTTGACGCGGCTGAAAGAGCCGCGGCGACACGAAAGCGAAACGCCCCGGAGGGCCTCTCGAGCCCCGGGGCGTTTCAGGTAGTGATCCCAACGGGATTTGAACCCGTATTCCAGACGTGAGAGGCCTGTGTCCTAACCGTTAGACGATGGGACCAGGGCCGCAGACTGCTGACTTCGAAGGCTTGCTGAGTGGCTCGGGGACAAGGATTCGAACCTTGATAGACGGAGCCAGAATCCGCCGTCCTGCCGTTAGACGATCCCCGAATGAAACCGATGCCTGATGGGCTTTTCAGGCTACTCCGCGCGAGCGGAGCGGCTATGTAACGAGCGCTCCTCGCGCTGTCAAGCAAGACATCACGGCCCGGTCGCCGGTTGCGCGGCCGCCCCGGTTCCGCTTCCCACGTATCCGCCGGTGGTGCCGAGGCCGGGCACGCCACGCGCGCTCGGCGCGATCGGTGCGGTGTCGATCCATGCGGCGATCTCGTCCCACAGCGCGGGATGCACTCCCGGTGCGGCGAGAGCGACGCCGTGCGCGCCGGTGCCAGTGACGATCTGCTCGTGCACGCGCTCCGCGTCGGGTCCTGCCGCGCCGACGGCATCAGGCGCGGTGCCGGCGTCTGCGCGCAATGAATCGCCGATGGCATTGCGGTCGACGCCACGTGCGCGCGCGGCGAGGGCGTGCGCCGCGTCGGCCGAGGTGTTGTCGCCATCGCCCGCGACGAGGAACACCGGGCGCTCGGCGCTGGCGTAACGCTGCAGCGGTTCGAGCGTGTCGAGTCCGCGATAGGCGAGGCCCGGTGAGAGCATCACGAGCTTGAGCACCGCCGGCTCGTCCGCGGCCGCGCGCACGACGGCGGTCGAACCGATGGACGAACCGACGAGCACGAAGCCCGAGCTGTCGAGGTGCTGCGCGCGCAGATACGAGATCGCGGCGGCGACGTCGCGACGCATGCCGTCCCATCGCGAGCTGTCGTTACCGAACTGCTGCCAGCGCGTCGGTCCGTCGGGCCCGCGCGTGCTCTCGCCATGGCCGCGCGCATCGAGTGTCAGCGTCGTGTACGGCGTGTTGCCGCGATGAAGCCTCGCGATCAGGGGCGCCCACTCGCCACGATTCGACGACAGCTGATGCACGAGAACCACCGCGGGACGCGTCGGCGATCCCTGGCGTAGATCCGCGACCAGGGTCCATCCGTCGCTCGTGTGGATCTCGACGCGTTCGTTGTGCGGACCGCTCTGCGTGTCGGCCGCGCCACCGGTGCTGCCCGGATGCCCACCGGCCGGATCGTCGGGGCGTGCGCCGTCGGCACCGGTGATCTGCTTGCGACACCCCGCGAGCGCGAGCAGCGCGGCAAGCGCGAGCGAGATGCGACGAGCGTGAAGCGTGGGCATGCGGGGAGCGTAGCGCGGCGCGATCGGTTGCTCGATGGTTCGTTGCGACCTCACCTCACCTCACCCCCGCTGCCGCGCGCCCCTCTCCCTCGACGCCCGCGCGTGGCGCGCG
>CBIHQZ010001618.1:0-1676 GCA_966212315.1 uncultured Myxococcales bacterium | reverse complement strand
GTGCTGCGCGACTTTAACGTTCATCACGCGGGCGAGAACGGCGACGGAATCAAAGCGAACCAGGTGCACGACCTGCGGATCGAACGCATCGACTGCCACGATCCCGGGCCACGGCCCGATCGGCCCGATGGCAATCCGTCGCAGGAATGCATCGACCTCGTCGACGTGGAGCGCGTGGTGGTGCGTGATGTGTACCTGCACGACGGCGGAAACCAGTTGCTGTTCGTGAAGGGCGGATCGCGCGATGTGGTCATCGAGCGAAGCTTGTTCACGCGCCAGGGCGCCGATGCGATCGATCCGTGTGTCGGCCTCGGCGGCGCGACCGACGAAGAGTTGCTGCGCGGTTCGCAATACGAAGCGCACGACGTCGTGTTCCGAAACAACGTGGTGGCCGGGTGCCGCGCGGGCGCGATCGGTGTGTACGACGCCGAACGCGTGTGGATCGTGAACAACACGATCGTCGACACCGCGGACATCGCGATTCAGTTTCGCGCGGGAAACGGCCCTGCTGCAGAGAGCCGCGACGTGCACATCGTGAACGACTGGTTCGTGCAGCCGGCCGGGACGCGGTTGCAAGCGTGGGCCGTTCGCTCGCACGGTCTCCGCGATCTCGACATCCACCACGTGTTGTTCTCGCTCGCCCCCGAGGTCGCGCTCGACAGCGATCTGATCACGGTGCCGAACGACAATGCCCACGTTGCACAGCGCGTCGTCACACTGAGCACGCCCGTCGAATGGAATCGCGAGTCGTTGCGCGCGTGGGCGAGCCATCTCGACCACGATGACGTGGGTGCCGGCGCGATGCTTCGCGGGGCGGGAAGGGTGACCGACGACGTGCGGGGCGCACTGCGTTCCGCGGATCACGCGAGCATCGGTGCGGTTGCACCGGGCGGGGCGGTGGAAACGCCGGTGGAAGAGTTGCCGATCCAGTGGCCGAGCCGTGCGCCGTCGGTCGACGCAACGACGGTCACCCCTGCGCCGCGTGCAACAGGCGGCGGCCCGAGTGCGACCCGCGGATGTGTGCGGGGCTGCGGTGGCGGACATCGCGCGCAGTACTCTGCGTCGTTCACCGCGCTTGCAATCGCGGCCGGTGCGGCGAAGCGCACGCGGCGCTGAAGCGTTGCGGGTGAATCGAATGCGGCCCAGTGGCGACCGCGAATGGTCACTGTCCCCGGCCAGGATGCGCGGAGAGAACGGCCGCCGCGCATCGAAAGAACCGTGAAGATTGTTCCGAGCTTCGTCGTGTTCGCCGACGACTGGGGTGCGCATCCCTCGTCCTGTCAGCATCTTTTTCGTCGCATCGCGACGCGCCACAAGACCGTGTGGGTCAACACGCTAGGACTGCGCGCGCCGCGTCTCTCGCTCGACGATGTCAAACGCGGGGCACGGAAGATCTCGCGCTGGTTCGACCGCGAGAAGCCGAACGCGAGTGTCGACGTCGCGCGCGAGGAACCGCTCGTTCACGTCGTGTCGCCGCCGATGCTGCCGTGGTCGCGACCGAACGCGCTTCGTCACGTGCAGCGATTCGCGCTGGCACGCGCACTGCGCGACGCGAAGGCGAAACACGGGCTCGAGCACCCGATCGTCGTCACGACGTTGCCGAACGCGGTCGATGCCCTGGGCGTGATCGGCGAACGCCGCACGATCTACTACTGCGTCGACGACTTCACCCTCTG
>CBIHQZ010001617.1:0-1686 GCA_966212315.1 uncultured Myxococcales bacterium | reverse complement strand
GGCCGACCTGTAGCATCCACCCACGACGCCATCGACCAGAGCCCCTCTCCGCAGACGCCTGCGTCGCGCGAACGAACCGCGTCGGCGTCGACGGGGAGGGGCGCGCGGCAGCGGGGGTGAGGCTGCGCGCCCAAGCTTCCCCTTCGCTCGCGCATCAAATGCGCTAACGTCCCCCTCGCACCATGACCCTCGATCCCGGACTGCTCGAAGACGCTGCTCGCCATCGCGCCGCCACGCGCGACGCGCCGAGTGCGTTCGGCGGGGTCTTTCTCGCGATCCTGGTGCATCTCGGCGTCGCGGGCTTTGCCCTGCGTGCGGGCGCAAAGGAAGGGAACCTTGCGCGCGCGATGGAGCAGGCGCAGGCCCATCCACCCGAAGAAGACATCATCGAGGGCGCGCTGCTTCGTCAGGGCGGCGGCGGTGAGTTCGATCCGCGCACGATCCATCGACAGCCCCCGGTGCGCAGTGAAGTCGCGGCGGCGCCTTCGGGTGGACTCGCGAAGAACCAGAACCCGAATCCGCCGCCGGTCGATCCGAATGCGCGTCGCGATCCGAATGCGCTCATCACCGGTCGCGACATCATGGGTCACGGCAATCAGGATCTCGCCGAGCAACTTCGCAACATGGCGGCGAACGAAGCGTCGTCCGAGGGAACGCAGCCGGGGCCGGGTTCGCCCGATGGTTCGGTGAACGGCACCGAGACCGATCCCGCGCGCGCGGGCCATGGCGCGCAGGCAAAGATCCGCTCGTTTCTCGAGCGCAACATCCATCTCCCGGCCAACGCCCCCGAGTCGGCGCGGCACACGTTCGTGCTCAGCATCACGATCAGCGACGACGGCAGTTCCATCGCGCGCGCCGAAGTGCGCGACGGCTCGGGCGACTCGTTCGTCGACGGCGACATCAACGGGCAGTTGACGCAGCTCGTTCAAGATCACTCGCCGATCGCGGAACTCACCGACGAAGAAAAGGCCGCCATCGCCGGTCACGCCTATCGCGTTCGATACGAACCGCGCTGATCACCCGGGGCCTCTTCCACGCTTGGGATGACACGGCTCGTCCGCTACACTGCGCCCCGATGACCCGTTTCCATCGACTGCTCTTGCCACTCGCGGCGACCCTCGTCGCCGTCCCCGCGTGGCTCATGGCGCAGACGCCGCCGCGGACCTCCGGCGCTCCCACCACCGCGAGCGGCGCACCCCGCACCGGCAGCGAGCAAGAGATCACGCTGCAGAATCTCGAGACGCGCAATCTCCCCATCGCGATCCCCGCGATGCGCGGCGATGCATCCGCAGCCGATGTCACCTCGGTGCTCGGAAACGATCTGCGCTTGAGCGCGATGTTCCGCGTGATCGATCCGGCGCGCTTCACTGCGAATCTCGAAGCCGAAGGCCTCAACATCGTCGCCCCCGCGTGGATCCAGGCCGGTGCGACGTCGGTGGTGAAGGCGAACGTGACGGGCTCGGGCGGTTCGGTGCGTGCCGATGTTCGCGTGTGGGAACCCGGACGTCCCGCGTCGCCGATCATCACGCGCACCTACGGCCCCGCGAACGCGCGAAGCATCGCGCATCAGATCGCCAACGATCTCATTCGTCAGTACACCGGCCGCGCCGGCATCTTCGGCACGCGGATTCTCTTCGCGCGCCGCACCGGTGCCAATCGCAAAGACATCTTCGTCGTCGACTGCGA
>CBIHQZ010001616.1:0-1688 GCA_966212315.1 uncultured Myxococcales bacterium | reverse complement strand
GAAATCGAGGTCGGGGACCATCATCAACGGGCCTTCGTAGGTGAAGTGGTGCCCGAGTGCCGAGACATCGATCTTGATCGTCGTGTGCATCGCGATGTGAACGTCGAGCGCCATGCTGCCCGTCGCACGATTGCCGGTGAGAGTCGGCGCTGTGCGACTTCCGCCGGCGGTCGCGCGCGCGTCGATCGTATCGCCGCCCATCGCGCTCGCCGTGAATCGCAGTTGCACCGGCGACCCCGACGGTTGATAGCCGGTGTCCTGCATGAGTCCCGGAAAGACTTCCCGCTGGCCGTGAAACGCGATCGTCGGATCGCTCGCTGCGCCGCCACCACAACCGCTGGCGAGCGCCGCGACCAGTGCGAGCGCGATTCCGCCGATTCGAGATCTCATCATTCCCCCGTTCGATCGAGTGAGAGTGTCTGACCGCTTCGCGCCCGACGTCGGAACGCTTCGCGATGGTCACACGGCTCGTGCGACGCACGACATGGGTCATGCATGAGTGGCGTCGCAATATCGATCGGATGGAGCGGTCGTCGCGGCCGGTCCGGATGCGATCGCAGGTCGATCGTCACATCGAGTCGTGTACGAGCTTCACGGACAGAGGAGGTTCGTCGGTCGATCGCTGGTCGATTCGCGACGCGCCGAGCGCTTCGTTACGCAAGCGCGCCGCGGTCGGGTCCGTTCAGTGCGACTCCATGTAGAACGCCGCCATCGCGGCCGCGTACACGCTCTTCACCGGCACGCCGCGCTCTCGTGCGATCGCCTGAACCACGTCGTGCTCGGGTTTCGCGGTCACCGGCAGTCCGTCGCCGTCGCTGACCTTCACGTCGATCGCGCCGTACTCGGTGTCGACTTTTACGGTGCGACGCGGGCGCTCGACGCGTTCGCTCGGTCGCACGCGCACACCGAGCGTCGTGCTCTCGGTGAGAAGAATGCGGGTCACGCGATCCGCATCGGCGCTTCGCACGAGTGCCGAGACCATCCACCCCGGACGGCCCTTCTTCATGCCGATGGACGTCGTCCACGCATCGAGCGCGCCGTCGCGCAGCAACGCATCCACGACGTTCGCGATCAACTCGCCGGTCGCATCATCGAGATTCGCCTCGAGGACGAGAAACTCGCTCGCATGCCCGGTCGTCGCCGCCGGCAACGCACTGCGCTGTCCGATCGGCTCGCCGAGCACAGCGCGCAGCACGTTCGGTCGATCGGGCAAGGTGCGCGTTCCGGCACCGAACCCCGTGGTCACGGGTCGCAACGAGGGCCATCGCGTGAACTCGGTCGCGTTCGCGCGAATCAACGCGGCGCCCGTCGGGGTCACGAGTTCGAAATCGAGCGCGACCTGTTCGGTCGGCACCCCTGCGAGGACTTCGACCACCGCCGGCGCGGGCAACGGAATGATGCCGTGTTCGCTCTTCGTGAACCCGCGTCCCATCGGCAACGGCGCGCACGAGATCCGTGCGCCGAGCCATTCGAACCCCGCGCACGCCGACACGATGTCCACGATCGCATCGACCGCGCCGACCTCGTGGAAGTGCACGTCGTCGGCGGCGATTCGATGGATCTTCCCTTCGGCAATCGCGAGCACGCGGAATGTCGCCAGCGCGCGTCGCTTGATGCCATCGGCGAGCGATGACTGTTCCAGCATCGAACGGATGTCCCGGTACGTGCGGTACGGCTGATCACTTTCG
>CBIHQZ010001615.1:0-1691 GCA_966212315.1 uncultured Myxococcales bacterium | reverse complement strand
GCATCACCCGACAACGCACCCTCCGCAGTCGCCTCGATCCCTTCGATCGCGGGGTTCTCGTTGCGGTGATATCGCTCCGTGAAGTCCGCCGTCTGTTCTCGCGTTGCGCCCGCGAGACCGCATGTGATGCGAATGCCGTACGCCGCGTATCCATCGGTTGCGCCGCTCGCGAAGCGCACCCGCACCGGCTGCTGATAGCCACCGGTCGAATCGGGATCCACCGGGCGGCCGGGCGGTTGACCGGGCAGCGGCTCTGGCGGGTTCGGACCGAACAGACGACATCCATCCGTCGGCAATTCGCCACTCGCGGTGTCGGTGCCACGCAGCGGCAGGAGCCAATCCGCCGTGGGCTGCATGCAACGCGTGCTGATCGGCGCGAGGTCGGTGAGCGGCTTGCGATCGATGCAATGCGCCCAGTCCGCCGCGACCGTGGCGACGATACCGTTCGGACCGGCGAAGAGCGCGCGGTACGTGACCGTTTCGCCCGGCGCTGCTTCTGCGGGCTCGGCGCGAATCGCGAGCACGCGCGTCGCCGTCACGCGCGAACCGCGATCGTCGAATGCCGGCACGCAAGCGCTCACACCCAGAGCCATCGCGAGCGACAACTTCAGAACGTCCATCGTGCCCCCAGCACCGGCAGGATCGGCAGCCCGGTGATGTAACCGCTGCGCGAGTAGTCGTGGTTGTAGACGATCTCTTCGGCGTTCGACTGGTTCGTCACGTTCTGCACATCGAGATAGATCTCGAGATCGGTTCCGGCGATGCGAGTGCGCTTCGCGATGCGCGCGTCGAGTTGCACGAAGAGTGGCAGTCGCTCGGTGTTCTGCGCCCCGAAGACCGGTTGATACAGATCGCGCGTGGCGTCGTACCAGGCGCCGGTGACTGGCGTGCGAGGGAAGCCATTGGAGAGTCGGAACCGCAGCCCGACCTCGAAGCCGAGTGGCAGTTGGTAGGCGAGCACCGCGGTGAGCGCGTGGGTCTGGTCGTAGTCGAACGCGCGCCATGCGGCAGCGTTGTTGCTGCGGCGTTCGCTGCGCATGAGCGAGTAGCTCACCCATCCGAAGAGCCCGTGCCACGATTGCTGTCGCAGCAAGATCTGCCCGCCGTAAGCGCGCCCTTCGCCGGTTCCGACCAGGGCTTCGGCGCGCGCCAGGGACGGCGAATCACTGCGCACCGCGAGGTGGTCGGCACTCGAGACGAAGCCGGTGACTTCTACCCCGAGCGTTTCCGTGAGTCGGATCGAGGCCGCGAGCAGCGCCTGCGCCATCTGCGCAACGGGAAGGAGTGGATTGCCGAACGTCGCGGACAGATCGTCGGGCGATGCGTCCTGGTGATAGAGACCGGCCGCGGCGTCGAGCGTGATGCGCGGCGTCGGCGCAACGCGCACGGTGATGCGCGGCTCGAACTGGAACGCTTGCGTGAACGCTCCGATGGACGGCGCATCGCCTTCGACCGGCGCACGGCGATTCGCGCTGCGCACGTACGGATCGACGCGGAGACCGGGGATGATATGAAGCCGACGCGCGAAGAGTTCGAAGTCGGTTTCGACGTACGGCGCGAGTCCGAGTGATGTCGTGTTCCAGGTATCGGCGACGAGTTGATCGGGAGGCTGCTGACCGAACACGCGAACATCGCCTTCGCGCCCGGGCAGCGCGAGCGAGCCGCGGCGGCTGGCATCTGTCGCGCGTACC
>CBIHQZ010001614.1:0-1692 GCA_966212315.1 uncultured Myxococcales bacterium | reverse complement strand
GCTATCGGGCGGGCGAGCAGAAGCTCTTCGGCGTGCTCGTCGGCGAGGTGATGCGTGCGACGGGCGGCAAGGCGAACGCGAAGCTGTTGAACGACTTGTTGCGAAAGCAGCTCGGCGCTTGAATTCACGGACGCGACGCGTGACGAAGGGGCTCGGTGCTTTCGTCGCGCTCGCGCTCGGCGCAGCGGGAATGGCGGGCAGCAGCGCGGTGGCGTGCATCGTCGTCGGCGGCGGCACGACGAAGATCGCCGGTGAAGAAGTCGTGATCGCGTGGGACGCGGCGCGGCACCGAGAGCACTTCGTGCGGCGTCTCTCGTTCCGCGATGCGAGTCCCGACTTCGGATTTCTCGTACCGACACCGGGACGACCCGAACTCGGCGAGGTCGACGGGCGGCTCTTCGATCGACTCTTCGATGTGTACCACCGGCAGCCGGAAGGCGACGGTTCGCGACTCCGAGGGATCGGGCACGCCGCGGCAGGCGCGCCGCCGGTGCAGGTGATCGAGACGCAACGCGTGGCAGGACTCGATGCGACCGTGCTCCTCGCGACCGACAGCGCGGCGTTGACGGCGTGGCTCGGTGAACACCATTACCCCGCGTCGCCGTCACTCGCGCGTTACCTCGCTCCGTACGTGCAGCAGCACTATTACGTCACCGCATTTCGCTATGCGCCGGGTGTCGCGGATGCGCGCTTCGGCACGCGCGCGGTGCGGATGTCGTTCGACACCGATCGCGCGTACTTTCCGTACGCGGAGCCCGATGACGCCGCGGCAATCCCCGACCGCGTGTTCCGATTGTCGGTGATCGCGCGCGAGCGAATGGAGGGGAGCGTGGGGCGCGAGCGATGGCGTGCCGTCACGCGATACGCGGCGCGCGCTCCTGGTCTCGCGATGCTGCGTCAGTACTTCCCGCCGGGTCCGGTAGACGGCTTTCAATGGATCACGACGTTCGAAGAGCGCGGTGCCGCGCGCGGTCGCGACGACTTGTTCTTCACGCGCACCGCGATCCAGGCGCCGGTCGTTTCGTCGATCACGACGCGCATCGAATAGCACTCCCTGTCAGCGACTGCGCGCACGTCGCACCGTCACCCGCGCGTGCGACTTGTTGCAGCGCGCGCGATGCGCACACGCGGTCGACTGCGTCGCCGCAGGCGCGCTGGCGCAAAGCGCGCGACGTATCGATCACGGAATCACTCCGAGTGATCGATCGTGAGAAACGAGCAGCGATGCAGCTCCGAGACAGCGACACTCCGCCTCGACCTTCGCGACGGCCGAGTCAGCAACGTCGAAATCCTCCAGTGCCATCGAACGCGGTGCGCGACAGGGGCAACAGACTGAACCGAGTGCGCGTCCGCGCTAGCTCGCGTCTTCCTCCTGCGCGCCTCCCGGACAACACCATGAAACCAACGAACCTCGTGGCTCTCGCCGCGATCTTCGCGCTCGGCTGTTCGCACGGCGGGTTCGAAGTTCCGATCACGCGCACGATCGCTTCGCAGACGATTCCTGGCGATCCGACTGCACATCAGCTCGCGACCTCGGGTGCGCTATCGACGGATCAGCGATTGAACGTCGAGTGGAAGACGACGCAGGCTCCGACCGACAAGACGGGTGCAACGTGGGTCGCGTTGTCCGCGATCACACTGACTGCCGAGGCACCGGCAGACGGAAGCGCGACACCGTGCTGGGACTTCGTC
>CBIHQZ010001613.1:0-1696 GCA_966212315.1 uncultured Myxococcales bacterium | reverse complement strand
GCGAGCCGCACCGCGGTGCCACTGGGCGCGTCGACCTTCTGCCGGTGGTGCGCTTCGATGATCTCGATGTCGAAGCCCGGTCCGAGCAATCGGATCGCTTCACGGAGCAGATGCCCGAGCACCTGCACACCGGCCGACATGTTCGGCGCTGCGACGACCGGCACGCGCGCGGTGGCTTCGTCGAGCGCGGCCTTCGCATCGTCGGTGAGTCCGGTGGTGCCGACGACACACGCGACGTTCGCCTCGGCCGCGGCGCGCAACACGCCGGCGGTTGCCTCGGGCGCCGAGAAGTCGATCACGACGTTCGCGCCATGGAGCGCGGTCCTCACGTCGTCGGTGAGACGAATTCCGGTCGGCCGGCCCACGAGGGAGCCGGCATCGGTGCCGAGTTCGGGATGGCGGCCACTCTCGAGCGTGCCGGCGAGACGCAGATCGGTCGACGACAGCACGAGTTCGAGCACGTGCCGTCCCATGCGACCGGCGGCGCCGGCGACTGCCACTGCGATGCGATGCGGAGGCTGGCTGACTGGATTCACGTGGCGAGAGTAGCAGCGCCGCGGGGCGACGGGCACGGGTGCGATGCGGGATCGCGACGGATCAGATCAGTTTGTACGTCTGGAGCACGCCGCGGATCGTCGCCAGAGACTTCTCCGCCGGCCATGCCATCGGCAGGCGCAGTTCGGGGGCGCAGATGCCCATCATCGACAGCGCGGCTTTCAGTGGTCCCGGGTTCGTCTCGACGAACATCGAGTCGTGCAGTCCGAGAAGCGCGAAATGCTGCTCGCGCGCGCCCTCCAGATCCCCCCGATGGAATCGCGTCACGATGTCTTGCACCAAGGCCGGCGCCACGTTGCTCGTCACGCTGATCACGCCGCGTCCGCCGCAGGCGAGGATCCCGAGGGTGAGCGCATCGTCGCCCGAGAGCACTGCGAGACGTGTTCCGTGTGCAGCGACGAGTTGTTGCGTGCGAACGACATTGCCGGTCGCTTCCTTGATGGCGACGACGCGCGGGCAGCTCTTCAGGATCTCGGCCGTCGCTTCGACTGAGAGGTCCGTGATCGTGCGTGGCGGCACGTTGTAGAGCACGAGCGGGATGTCGGTCGCGTCGTGGATCGCGCGCACGTGCTCGACCAGCCCGCGCTGCGTCGGCTTGTTGTAGTACGGCATCACGATCATCGCGGCGTCGACGCCGGCCTTCGTGGCCTCGCGCGTGCGTTCGATCGTCTCGCGCGTCGCGTTGGTGCCCGTGCCTGCGATGACGAACGCGCGGCGGTCGACCTTCACGACGGTCCGCTCGATGACGGCTTGCTGTTCGCTCGGCGAGAGGGTCGGCGACTCGCCGGTGGTACCGACCGGAACCACGCCGTGAATGCCGCCGGCGATCTGATGCTCGAGCAATTTGTCGAGCGCCGCGAAGTCGACTTCGCCGCGGAGGAACGGGGTCGCGATAACGGTGAAGGCGCCGTCGAAGTTCAGGGGGCGTGCCATGCGCCGGTAGATACCACCGGGGGGAGGGGACGGTATTAGCTTTCTGTCATTTCGCGCAGAGCGGCCGTGGGGCGCCGCGCGATGAATCGCACGGCAAAAGAAGGGCGGGGAGTGACGCGGTGTAAGCCCGCAAGCGGGCTCGCGGTGGGTGAGGACGACCGGGCGCGGTATCCGGATCGGGTGGGGTGGCGCGTTGTCGCGTGGAGCG
>CBIHQZ010001612.1:0-1697 GCA_966212315.1 uncultured Myxococcales bacterium | reverse complement strand
GGGCAATGCGACTCTTGCTGGCCGGCGCCCCGTCGCGTCGGGACGCTGGGACGAAGCGGCGTGGGGTGCGCCGCTCAATCAAGCCGACTCGGCATACGCGAACGTTCTCTTCTCGGCGTACCCGATCGAGTGGTTGCGACGTCTCGGGTTCCGCTTCGCGCCCGACGAAGTCGACGCGATGATGCAGCTGTGGCGCTACTCGGGGTACTTGCTCGGCGTGCACCCGGATCTTCTGTGCGCGACCGAACCCGAAGCACGACGACTCGGTGCGCTCTACGCCAGCACGCAAGCTGCTCCCGACGACGACTCGCGCGCGCTCGTACGTGCGCTGATGGATGCGACGCCGGCGCTGTTCGAGACGTACCTGCCCGAGACGGCGTTTCTCGCGGATGTCTGGCCGGCGCTGGCGCGTCATCTCGTGGGCGATGCGTTGATCGATGACCTCGGCCTTCCGAAGACTTCGTACCGGCATGCGATCCCGCTCGTACGGGCGGCCGTCGCGCGCAGCGAATCGGTTCGTACGCGATCGTCTCTCGCGAGCGATCTCGCGACGCGGCTCGGCACAGCGTTCGAGCGCGGCATCGTGGAAGGCTGCGAGGGCGGGCGCGACTCTGCGACGATGTCGCGAGCGCGGGTCGAGACGGCGGATCGGCCGCGTTAGTGCAGCGCCGTCGAGATCGCATCGATCCGTTCGCCCTGAACAAGCTGTCCGAGGGACGAGGACTGCGGTGTCGAAGGGTCGGAGTGGTTTGATCGTATCTGGCGAGCGCTGCACTAGACGTCGCGCAATGTGCTGACCAGCATCGAGTGATTCGTGCAGCGCCGGAGTCCGGTGGTCTCCGATGAGGGCGACGTGCGCGCGGGAAGCGTGAAGCTCGTGCTCCGCGGTCGGCGAAGCTTCGATCTGCGTTCAACTCGCACGCCGAGTGCTGGCAGAGTACCGACGATGATCCTCTATCACTTCCCCACGTCGCCTTTCGCGCGACGCGTTCGTCTCGCCCTCGCACACAAGGGGCTCACCGCCGAACTCCGTGATGCGCGTGACAACGCGGAACATCGTGCGGAAGTGCATCGACTGCATCCCATGCAGACCATCCCGGTGCTCGTCGATGGCGATCGCATCGTCGTCGAGTCCGCCGCGATTCTCCAGTACCTCGATCGCAAGCGGCCCGACCCGCCGATGTGGCCCGAAGGGATCGCGGGCGCCGAAGCGTTCGAAGTGATCGGTCTCGTCGACGGCGCGATCCAGATCATCGCGGACCTCGGCATGCGCTACGCGTCGCTCGCGTCGCACGAGAACTTCGATGCCGTGCGTGGCGGTGCGATCGTGCGTGTGCAGCGAGCGCTCGACGCGATTGCAGAACGAGTGGGCGAGGGCGGCGAGTATCTATGCGGCAACCGTTGGAGCGCTGCGGATATGGCGGTGTTCGCATTCGTGGCATGGCTCGAAGGATTGCCGGCGCGAGTCGATACGTTCGTGTTCGCGCGAAACCTGCTCGCGCTCGGCTGGAGCGTTCCGACGGCGCTCGGCGCGTGGGCCGAACGCCAACGAACGCGCGTAGACGTCGCCGCATTGGACCAACCTCCGCGCTGAAGATCCGAACGCGGACCTCAAGACGTGTCGAGCAATCCCCCGCGATCGCAGACCTCTCCCCCTCACTGTCACCGCTGACTCGCGTTCCCCTCTCCGACTGGCG
>CBIHQZ010001611.1:0-1699 GCA_966212315.1 uncultured Myxococcales bacterium | reverse complement strand
GGCCGAGCGAATGGCGCATCTGGGTCGCTGGGAGTGGTCGGTCGCGGAGAACAAGGTCACCTGGTCCGACGAACTGTTTCGGATCTACGGACTCGCGCCGTCGGAGTTCGGCGCATCGTTCGAGGCGTATCTCGCGCGCGTCCATCACGAAGATCGAGTGCGCGTTCGCGCCATCGTGGAAGCGACGGTGCGTGAGGGACGGCGCATGACGTTCGACGAACGCATCGTGCGGCCGAATGGCGAGGTGCGATATCTGCACTCGTGGGCGTCGCCGCGCTCGAGTGAACAGGGCATCATACTGGGCCTCGTCGGCGCATGTCTCGACACGACGGAACTGACGCATGCGACCAGCGAGATGCAGCGCCATCGCGACTGGCTTCGCATGGCGCTCG
Source organism: uncultured Myxococcales bacterium (assembly GCA_966212315.1). Taxonomy (GTDB): domain Bacteria; phylum Myxococcota_A; class Polyangia; order Polyangiales; genus CBIHQZ01. Next base: position 1,307 of record CBIHQZ010001611.1, on the reverse strand, counting down.
ATGCATCGCGCATCGGCCTCTGGGAGTGGGATCGCGCGACCGGGCGAGTCGAGTGGTCCGAAGGGGTCGAGGATTTGTTCGGGGTCGAGCGTGGGAGCTTTCAAGGGACCTACACCGCGTTCCTCGGTCTGGTTCACCCCGACGATCGCGAAGCGGTCGAAGCAGCGATCGAATCGAGTCTCGCGACCGGAGCCGACTACCAGGTGCTCCATCGCGTGGTGCAGCGTGACGGCAGTCTGCGCTGGATCGAAGGCCGCGGGCGCGTGATGCGAAACGACGCGGGCGAGCCGATCCGCATGGCGGGTTCGGTCGGAGACGTCACGGCGCGACGCGTGCTCGAAGATCAGTTGCGCCAGTCGCAGAAGATGGACGCAATCGGTCGACTCGCGGCCGGCGTTGCGCACGACTTCAACAATCTACTCACCGTGATTCTCGCGATGGCCGACATCGCCGGCTCCGACGACGCCATCGGCGAGACAGCGCGAGGCGGTCTCGAGGAAATCACCGCCGCGGCACAACGCGCGTCGACGCTCACGCGCCAACTGCTGCTCGTGGCACGGAAGCAGGCCGTCTCGGAAGAAATGCTCGACGTCAATGCCATCGTCGACTCGACGGCGTCGATGCTCCGGCGACTGCTCGCGGAGACGATCGTATTCGAGACGAACCTCGCGCCCGAACTTCCCCCGGTGCTGGCCGATCGCGGGCAGCTCGAACAAGTCGTGCTGAACCTCGCGTTGAACGCACGCGATGCGATGCCGAACGGCGGGAGACTGACGATCGCCACGACGGCCGAATCAGTCGCAGCGACGTCGCAGACCAGGCACCCGCTCCGCCCCGGTCGATATGTTGCGATCTCGTGTCGCGACACGGGCACCGGGATGTCGCGTGAGACACGCGCGCATCTGTTCGAACCCTTCTTCACCACGAAAGCCGCCGGCAAGGGAACGGGGCTCGGGCTCTCGATGGTCTATTCGATCGTGCGCGATCACGGCGGCATGATCGAGGTCGACAGCGAAGAGGGCCGTGGCAGTTGCTTCACCGCGTACTTCCCCGCGCAAGAACGCACGGTCCAACTCCCCGCGCGGCCGCAGCCGATGCCGGGACGCCCCGCGAACGGCGAAGTGATTCTCCTCGTCGATGACGAAGACGCCGTGCGGCGCACGCTGCGCCGCGTACTCGAGAGTCTGGGATACAAAGTGGTCGACGCTTCCGGCGCCACCGAAGCGCTGCGGGTGTTTCGCGAAACCCGCCCTCCCGTCGACCTGTTGCTCACCGACGTCGGGATGCCCGACATGAACGGCATGGAA
>CBIHQZ010001610.1:0-1701 GCA_966212315.1 uncultured Myxococcales bacterium | reverse complement strand
ACGTGTGGGCGATCGGCGCGATCGTGTACGAGTGCGCGGTCGGCAAGGTGCCGTTTACCGCGCCGAACGGGCCGCAGATCTTGTTCAAGATTCTCGGTGAGGAACCGATGCCGCCGTCGTTCGCGAACGATGCCGCGCCGCCCGAACTCGACGACTTCATGGTGAAGGCGCTCGCGAAGAAGCGTGAGCAGCGATACCAGAGCTGCGGTGCGCTGGCCGACGCGCTCGGTCAGGCGTTCGGGCTGACGGGCACGCATCTCGACTGGGCCGCGACGAGCGAGAGCGAACTCGCAAAGCAGCTCGCGGCGCGCGCGGGTGCGAGTGCAGCGACGCCGAGTGCGCCGTCACAGCCGATGCCGTTCCCGATGGCGAACGCGGGCGCGCCTTCGCAGCCGATGCCATTCCCCATGGCGAACGCGAGCGCGCCGTCACAGCCGATGCCGTTCCCGATGGCGAACGCGAGCGCTCCATCGCAGCCGATGCCGTTTCCGATGGCGAACGCGAACCCTCCGCCGATGAACCCCCAGGGTGGCGGTGACGTTCCGCTCGACTATTCACCGGTGAAGTCACCCTCCATCGCTATGTACGTTGCGATCATCGCGGTGCTGCTCGTGCTCGCTGCGGTCATCGCGCTCTTCGCGATGAGGTAGGCGCTTCGATGGCAGACGGGCCCGCCGAACCAGAACGGCCCGCGGAACCGCCCCGCCTCCACATTCGCGCGCTCCCCGAGCCCGCGGAAAACGGGGCCGCCGTTCCCGCGATCCCCACGCTCCGCGAAGGACTGCTCGGTGTTCGTCCCGATGAACTCGGACGCACCGCCATCCTCGCGACGTATCTCTTTGTCGCGAGCTGCGTGTTCGTCCTCGGACGCACCGTGCGCGATGCGTTGTTCCTCAGCCATTACCAGCAGCGCGTCGGCTCGATGCTGCCGTTCATGTTCATCGCGTACGGAGCGGCCAGCGCCGTCGTTGCGTTGGTGTACATGCGCTATGCGCCACGCGCGCGGCGCGATCGGTTCGTCGCGACGTTCAGCCTCGTCGGCGCGATCACCTACCTCGGCGCGCGTGCGCTCGTCGCACGCGAGACCCCGTGGCTCTACGCGGCGCTGTACGTGTGGGCCGAGATCGTCGGGAATCTCACGCTCGCGCAGTTCTGGTCGGTCGCGAACGATCTGCACGACCCACGCTCGGCGAAACGTCTCTTCGGGATCATCGGCATCGGCCGCATCGTGGGACTCGTCGTGTGCGGCCTCGGCGCCGGCAACTTCGTCTCGGTCGTCGGCACCGACAACCTGCTCTACGTCCTCGCCGCGCTGCTGGTGGTCATCGCGTTGCTCGTCTCGTGGATGGGACGGCGCTTCGGTCTCGCACGTCCCGACCTCGCCCCGCAGCTGAAGAAGTACCCGTCGCTGCTCGCGCCGATGCGTTCGAGCTACGTGCGGGTCCTCGCGTTGATGATGCTGGTGGGCTTCGTCGCGGTGAACGTCGGCGACTTCCAGTTCAAGGCCGCCGCGCGACTGGCTCATCCGGGCCGCGACGCGCTCGCGCACTTCATGTCGATGTTCTACGCGACGCTCGGCGTGATCGCGTTGCTGCTGCAGCTCGTGGGCACCCGCTGGGTGCTGCGGCGCTTCGGCGTGCTCGGTGGAGTGCTCGCGCTGCCGGTCGCATATCTCGCCGCGAACTTCGCGTTCCTCGCGGT
>CBIHQZ010001609.1:0-1704 GCA_966212315.1 uncultured Myxococcales bacterium | reverse complement strand
GAGCGCGAGGTAGCGCGCCTGCATCTGCGCGTCGGCCTTGGCGGCGTCGTCGATGTGGAGCGATTCGAGGGCGCGGTCGTTGGTGATGAGGGACGGGGTGTTGTTGCTGTTCGGTGAACTCATGATGACAACCTTCCTTTCGGGAGCGGGTCGGCGCGATTGCCGCCCTGTGCCCTCTCTCATCGGGGCGCGCGCGGAGAGGTTGCGGGGTGGGGTGAAGATTTTTTTCGGGCGTGGGTTTTCGAGCGCGCGGTCACCGCGCGCGCTCAGAGCCCCCACCCCGCCGGCTCATCGCGTCCTCGTGAATGCGCGCGCTGGTTCGCCTGCCGGCGACCTGCCCCCGTACCGCCACGTCGATCTCGTTGAAGGCGCCATGTCGCGATGGCTACAGAGGCGGGTTCCAGATCCGAACACGGTCGCGACGAGCGATGTTCTCGAGCCCGCCTGGGTAGCAGCACGCGGATGCCGTGCGCGGCGCGCCACTCGCTCGCGGCGCGCGCAACCACGTCGTCAGTGCAACGTCGTTCCCCGCGGCAGGCCCCGCCGCCGTTCGCGCGCAGCCTCCTCGCGAGCGAAGTCGTCCCATGACCGGCGCGTCCGCACGTCCGCCAGCAGAAACCGGACGCCCTGATTGTCGTTCGGGTTCAGCGAAAGTGTTCGCTCGAACACCGTGATCGCGTCGCCGAACCGACCGAGCCGCCAGAGCGTGAGCCCGTATCCCTTCAGGCACCGGAGGAACGGCCGGTTGTAGACAAACCCCCACGGCAGCATGTCGCGGAAGTCGGGCCCGAGTGACAGCTCGCCGATGCGCACGCCGATCTCGTAATGCCGCCGCGCGCGCTCGAGCCCCCATCGCGGGTCGCGCCGGAACTCGATGTTGCCGAGATGCGCGTGGGCATCGAGGCATCGCAGGTCTCGCGCGAGAACGTTCATCAACAGCGTGGTCGCCCCCGCGTCGTCCCCGGCCTCGATGAGATCCGCCGCATCGCAGACCGGCAGATCGGCAGCGGGACCGTCGTCGTCGTCACCAGTGCGCGGCCCCTCCCACGCGATCCGATCGAACTCGAACGCACGGCGCGCGGGTTTCGTGAGCGTGCGCCACATCGGTGCGTACGGGTCGGGTGCACGAAACGGTTCGGACGACGACCGAAGGTCATCGACGCCGTGGTCTTCGAGCGCGAGGGGTTGGAGACCGAGCGCGGCGACGTCGATGCGTTTCTCACCCACTGCACCCGAAGCGTGCTCGTGGCTTCGGTACCGCCATCGTTTCGTGATCGCGATCGATGCGATCTGGCCGGGGAGCATGTCGTGGAGGCCGTCACCGCGAAGCGTGATCGCGGCAGACTCGCCGACGACGCGAACGCGTGCCGACCGCCGATGGACCGCGAGCACGATTGCATCGCGAGCGTCCGGCCGTTCGAGCGGCGGTGGAGGCGCGGACGTAGCCTCGTGCTGCGCGTCGTTCGCGACGAGCGACGCGCCGTCCGCGATCGTGTCGGAAGGCGACGACGACAGCCGAAGACGTGCTCGCTCGGCCGTGAGAGCAGCTCGCGCCGCGGCGTAGCTCTCGCCGGTCACGAGCATGCGCGTGCGAACTCGATCCTTGAATCCTCGATTGGCAGTCATGGCGAATCCTCCGGAGTCACGCAGTCGCTGCCCTCGCCAACGGCCGCGCGGTCGGAAGACACACGTCGAGCCCGCCGG
>CBIHQZ010001608.1:0-1704 GCA_966212315.1 uncultured Myxococcales bacterium | reverse complement strand
TGCACGGCTTCGTCGAGCAGTGCGAGCGCGCGATTGCGATGCGAGTGTGCCTCTGCGTGCGAAGCTTCCGCGGCGCCGCGGCTGGCGAGCGTGAGTCGCGACGCGAGCGCGAGGGCACGTTCCGGAGCGTCCTTGGCGAGATCGCTGCTGGCGAGTTGAACACTCCGCTTCGTCCAGAAGCCGGCGAGTGCACGGAGATCGGCGATGAGATCCTCGAGACCTTCACCCTCGGCGATCAGATCCAGCTGACGCTGCGCAGATGAATCGTTGCGCAGTACGTACCGACCGGCGGCCAGCATGTCGGTCTTCAGCTGCTGCGCATCCTCACGCGTGCGCTGCAACGTGGCGGGTTCGGTGCGCGATCGCTGACGCTCCCAGGCTTTCTGCGCGCGCTCGACGAGCTCGATGCGATGCGGCAGTTCCTCGAGGAACCGGCGATCGAGCCCGGCGCGAACGAGTTTCGTGCCGCTGCGACGAGCCACGGTGAAGAGTTCGCGCGCGTCGGCGAGAAGCGCTTTGATCGGCGCGGTCGGACGAGACCGTGACGCCGTGTTCGGCAGATTGTTCATCGCCTCGCGCACGCCTTCGTGCTTCGTCCCCGAGGCGGCCATCGCTGGCGCGCCCTTGAGGGACGACATCGGAAGATGCACGGCGCCTTCGTTGCCGTGCGTTCGCGTGCCGATAGGACGCTTCGTCGTCTTCGTTGCCGCCGTGCCTGTGTTTGCCGCGCGCCCACCGCGCTTCGCCGACCGGGATCTCGTCATGTTCGTAAACCTCTCGCCATTGGATGGAACACAGGTGGGATTCGCGCGCGGGCAGACGACGATCGCAGCCCACCGTCATGCGTGCCCGCCGCTCGCGACTCGTGGTGTTGCATCGCTGCCGAGCGACATCGAGTGCGCGAGTGGCGGCATCGTGCGTGGTAGGTTCGCGAAGGGATCGAAGGAGTCCACAACGTGAGCGAACGTCAGAAGCGATTGGCCATTCTCGTCGGCGGCGGACCGGCACCCGGGATCAACAGTGTCATCGGCGCGGCGACCATTCGTGCGGAGCTGTCGGGGGTCGAGGTCGTCGGCATCCACGACGGATTCCAATGGCTGATGCAGGGTGACATCTCGCACGTGTCGCAACTGCGCGCGAAAGACGTGAGCCGCATTCACTTCCGCGGCGGATCGCACATCGGCATCGCGCGCGCGAATCCCACCACGAAGGACGAGTATCTCGAGAACACCGTGTCGTCGTTGATGCGACTCAACGTCGACAAGCTGATCACCATCGGCGGCGACGACACGGCCTTCAGCGCCAGCAAGCTCGAAGAGAAGTCGCGCGGGCGCATTCACGTCGTGCACGTGCCGAAGACGATCGACAACGATCTCGACCTTCCGCCCGAGACGTTCACGTTCGGGTTCCAGACCGCGCGGCACATCGGCGTCGAGATCGTGAAGAACCTGATGGTCGACGCGAAGACCACGCATCGCTGGTACTTCGTCATCGCGATGGGACGCAAAGCGGGGCATCTCGCGCTCGGCATCGGCAAGGCCGCGGGCGCGACGCTCTCGCTGATCCCCGAGGAATTCACGGGCGACAAGCTCACGCTCAAGACGATCGTCGACACGCTATGCGGCGCGATGATCAAGCGGATGTCGTACGGCCGATCGGATGGCGTGGTGGTGCTCGCGGAAGGTCTGGTCGAGCGGCTCGAAG
>CBIHQZ010001607.1:0-1706 GCA_966212315.1 uncultured Myxococcales bacterium | reverse complement strand
GAACGCTCGCGGACGTCGACAAGCTCGTTCCGGATCCGACGCTGTCGATCAAGCAAGGTGCGCTCGCGCCGTTCAAGCGGGCGCTGCCGCGTGAAATCGAAGTCTACGCGCGCAGCATGGGCGTCGATCTCTATGCGCCATGGGAGCAGCTCCCGGCTCGCGCGCGCGACGAGATTCTCCACGGCGACGGCGACACGTATCCGGGTGCGCTGGCATTGCTCGATCAGAAAGCCCGCGCGCGCGCACGATCGCGGGACGAAGACGATGACGACGAGGAGTCGAGCGTCGCGGATCGCTTCCGTATCGAAGCGCCGTGTGACAGTTGCGGCGGCACGCGACTTCGCGCCGAAGCGCTCGGCATCACGCTCGAGGGACGGAACATCGCCGATCTCTCGAAGCGCTCGATTCGTCAGCTCGCGAAGGACATCGTCGCGATCGAGAAGGGTCTCGACGATCGCAAGCGCATGGTGGTCGATCGCGTCGTCCGCGAGATCACGTCGCGTATTCAGTTTCTCGAAGCGGTCGGCCTGCCGTACCTCTCGCTCGAACGTGCGGCATCGACGCTCTCGGGCGGTGAAGGACAGCGCGTGCGACTCGCGACGCAGATCGGGTCGGCACTGGTCGGCGTGCTCTACGTGCTCGACGAGCCGAGCGTGGGATTGCATCCGCGCGACAGCAATCGATTGCTCGGAACGCTGCGAAGCCTGGTCGATCGAGGCAACAGCGTGCTGGTCGTGGAACACGATCTCGAAACGGTGCGCGCGGCGGACTACGTGGTCGATCTCGGGCCGGGCGCGGGCGTGCACGGCGGCAAGATCGTGGCGCGCGGGACGGCCGAAGAAATCGCGGCGCAGCCTGGCAGTGTGACGGGGCCGTATCTCTCGGGTGCGCGAAAGATCGCGGTGCCGGCGAAGCGACGCACGCCGCGCGGCGAGATCACGATTCGCGGTGCGCGACTGCATAACTTGCGCGGCGTCGACGCGAAGATTCCGATCGGTTGCCTCGTCGGGGTGACGGGCGTGTCGGGAAGCGGCAAGAGTTCGCTGATTCTCGGAACGCTGCTCCCGGCGGTGAAGGCTTCGCTCAACGGCGACACGCGTCCGGCCCTCTCGGTCGACGCGATCGAAGGGCTGCATCACATCGATCGGCTCGTTGCTGTCGATGCCTCGCCGATCGGTCGCACGCCCCGGAGTTCGCCTGCGACGTACACCGGCATCTTCACCGCGCTGCGCGAACTTTTCGCGGGCACACCCGATGCGCGGGCGCGTGGCTTCAAACCGGGGCGATTCAGTTTCAACGTGAAGGGCGGTCGCTGCGAGACCTGCCAGGGCGAGGGTGCGCTGCGCGTCGAGATGCACGTCCTTCCCGATGTGCGCGTGCCGTGCGAAGCGTGCGGCGGCAAGCGCTACGAGCGCGAGACGCTCGAGATCAAGTACCGCGGGTTCTCGATCGCCGACGTTCTCGGGATGACGGTGGACGAAGCGATTCCGCAATTCGAAGCGGTGCCGAAGGTGCGTGATGCGCTCTTCGCGTTGCGCGACGTGGGGCTCGGATACGTGCACCTCGGGCAAGCGGCGACGACGTTGTCGGGCGGCGAAGCGCAGCGCGTGAAGCTTGCGCGCGAGTTGTCGCGGCGCGCGACGGGGCGAACGCTGTACGTGCTCGATGAACCGACGACGGGGCTGCATCTGCGCGATCCCGAGCTG
>CBIHQZ010001606.1:0-1710 GCA_966212315.1 uncultured Myxococcales bacterium | reverse complement strand
AAGAACGTTCCGCAAGCGCTCAAGACCGCGGTGCTCCAGTTGATCGAGAAGCGAGCTTCCAAGTCGTAACGGAGCGCGGCGACTTCAGCGCAGCCACCAGTAGGTCGCGATCACGGTGATCCCGGTGATCATCACGATCAGCCCCAGCATCATCGCCAGCGCCGGACCCCATGCGACGCGCAGCAAGATTCGCCACGGATTGAGGTTGGACACGACGATCGGCGAACCCGGCAGTCCGCGCAGCCGACCCGAGGCGTCGCGCTCCGCGATCACGGTTACCCGTTCGCCGGGTCGGAGGATTTCTTCCTCGAGATGAAACCACTGGTTCGCGGGTGGCGCCGTCTTGTAACCCGCGCGAGACAGCACGCGCGGCACGATGCGAACGTCCGCGACCAAGGCGCGCAACGCGCCGATGCGATACTCGCGCGGCACGAGCAACTCGGCCTCGGCGAGATCCAGTGTCACGGCGTGCTCGCCCTCGCCGATGCGCACCGGTGACGTCAGCACTTTTTCCCAGAGCACCCGCGTGCGATCACCGTCGGGCGGCGCGCCGATGAGTCGCGCGCGCACGTACACCACCGCGCGCTCGGTGAACGGGGCGGTGAGCATCGCGCCCGCCGGTTCGAGCACACCGCCGTAGCGCCACTGCTCGGGATGTTTGTCGACGAAGCGCGCGGCGCGGGCTCGCCATGCGATGCGGGCTACGCCGAGACGTCGAAATGCCGCGACGAAGAGCCACGCCGCCATCGCGAGGCACGCGAACAGCGTGAGCAGCGCGACGCGCGTCACGTGGGACTCCGCGGTCGATCGAAACGGCGCAAGGCAGCGAGTCCGGCCGCGAAGCACACGGCCGCGAAGACACCGGCACATCCCGCCACACGAAACATCGCGCCGCGAGCCCGAGCACGAGCGACCGAGGGTGGTTCGCGAGGAAACACTCGCGACGGCGCACCGTCGTCGCAGAGCCCGAGTGGCGTTTCGGCAGTGAGCGTGTTCGCGCGCGCGAGGCACGCCGCGATCTCGGCGGGCGTGTGAAGCGGTACGTACTCTTCGACGAACTCGAGCGAGCCTTCGTGCGCGATGGCCGTGCCCGCAGCGGAACATGTCGCGAGAACGCGCGGCGGCACCGGACGCGCAGGGGTCGCGACGTACATGCGCAGCGGGATCGCGAGATCCACCGGACGCCGTCCGGACTCGTCGACAGCCACGACGCCGTCGGAGGCAGCGCCCTGACAGAGCGGATCATCCGGCGCGGCGGGTGCGATCACACGCCAGCGGTGCACGACGCTCGGTGTGCCGGCGGGTGTGTGTCGATCGTCGGGGCCTTCGAGAAACACGTGATACGCCGCGCGACGCGCGGGAGGGCGCGCCACGACGGCGGGGGGAAGTCCGACGGTGTACGCCGCGAGTCCGCGGGCGCGACGTACGACCGAGACGTAGAAGACGACCGCGACGGCCATCGTTGCGAGCAACACGAGCGCCCCCGCGAGCAGGACGCCCACTGGCGCGGAGCGATGACGGTGCCAGGCGCGCATCGTGGATCGATGGGTGAATACCGTGCCGCGCGTTCGCCGGGAAGGGCGCGAACTTCAGTCGTGCGCGAGAACGGCGCCGCCTTCGAGCAGGATGCGATCGACATGCCCGCGCGTCGCGTGTGCGGCGAGAAGGTGATACCCGGGTGGAAGACCGCTCGCGATCGAAGCGCCTTCG
>CBIHQZ010001605.1:0-1713 GCA_966212315.1 uncultured Myxococcales bacterium | reverse complement strand
CGCCGGGCCCGACGGGTAAACCCGCGGCAACGATTCCGAGGGAATCCCGGCGGGTGAACCCGCGGCAACGATTCCGAGGGAATCCCGGCGGGTAAACCCGCGGCAACGATTCCGAAGCTTCGCCTGCGCGAAGCTCTCAGTGACTGGGAGTTGCCTTCGATCCCTCCGGAAGAGTCCATCCGTTTGTTCGATGGCCCGACGCAGTGACTGCGAGTTGCCTTCGTTGCCGTGGCTTCCGCCGCCGGGTCAGACGTCGACGTCGATCCCTGCTTTCAGGTGCTCGATCGCGAAGTGATGCCGTCGCCGCAACTCCTCGGCGACGCGCAATCGATGGCAGTGCGAGTGATCGGCCTCGAGGCACAACAAGCATACGGTCTTCTCGCGCGCGAGATGCGCGGCCTGTTCGAACGCCGCGTCCGCTTCGGGCGTGGCGAGTTGTTCGTCGACGATCTGCCAGAACTCGTCCCAGCGACGCGCGCGATTCGCGATGCGGCCTTCCTTCGGAGTGCCGAGTGCGCGCAGATGCACGTAGCCGATGCCGTGCTCGGCGAGCGACGTCGCGAGGATGCGCTTCGAGAATCCCGCGCGACGCGAGTTCGGCAGCTCGCGTACGTCCACGAGGAGGTTCACGCCCGCCGACTGCAAGGCCTTGATCAGCCCCGGAACGCCCGTGTGTTCGTAACCGATCGTGTAGATCGTCGGCCCGCGTCGTGTCGGCATCGCGCATTCACCTCGCACATCGTTGTCCGCGACGAGGCCCGACGGCCGCAATGATGGCCGTCGCGTGCGCGCGTGGGTCAGGGAACGATCGCAGAGCCGTCGTCGTCCCAGACGTTGCCCGACGCGGTGACCGATGTGCCGTCGATGCTGATCGGACCGTAGCCGGGGAAGCCGGTGCCGCGCCCGAATCGGTTGTCGACGATGCGATTGTTCTCGCCACCGGCGCCGCCGAAATTGATCGACCAGCCGCCGCCGTAGAGCCAGTTCGCTTCGATGTTCCACCCGCGATTCGGCGCCCACTCGGTGCCGACCTGGAAACAGCTGTTCGGATCGCCGCCGTGTCCCGCGCCATGGTCGACGATGTCGATGAAGCTCCGTCGCACGACGACGTTCGTTCCGCCCGTCCCCTGCACGCCGTCGGCGTGATCGTCGGGGCCGAGATAGAGATCGTGGACCCACGAGTCTTCGATGAGGACGTTCTCGTCGGCTTTGAATCCATCCGACGAGCCATGGATGTTCACGCGTCGCGCTGTGTAATTCGTGAACGCGATGCCTGACGTCGCGATGCCGCCCGAATCGCTCGCGTCGATCTCCGAGTCCTCGATGGTCAGGCTCCCGCCCGTCATCACTTCGACCGGGTAATAGCCGCTGCAATGAATCCGCGTGCGGCGGATCGTGACGTTCATCGCCGCGACCTGGATGCAGCCGTCGAGGTCGACGCCGTCGAGCGTCTCGCCCGCGGTCTCGAGTCGGATGTCGCCGTTGCGATGCGTGAGCGTCGTGCCGGCGGGAACACCGGTGTTGGTCGGACCGGGCCGGGTCGCGGGACCTGCGTCGCTCGCGTGAACATCCGCGACGACGTCGTTGCCGCCATCGGTCGGCGCAGTGACCTCGTCGAGCGCGCGATCCGCCATGCTTGCGTCGCTACCGTGCGCGACCTCGGAGAGCTGTGCGTCAGTCGCAGAATCCGCCGGCGTCGTCGGGCCCGTGCAG
>CBIHQZ010001604.1:0-1714 GCA_966212315.1 uncultured Myxococcales bacterium | reverse complement strand
AACCGATCGGGCCGCATCTCGACGGCGCCGCGCTCTCGAGCGACGCGGAACACATCATCACGCCGTCGGCCAACGGTCCGAAGCTCGCGATCCGCCGCGCGCTCGGTGAAGCGAACGCCGAGTCGAACGACATCGCTGCGTGGGATCTGCATGCGACCGGAACGCCCGGCGATGCCTCGGAGTTGAAGCTCGCCTCCGGCTTCATGGGAAAGAACACCGCGATCAGCGCACGCAAAGGCATCTTCGGGCACGGCATGGCGAACGCGGGCGGGTGGGAACTCACCGCGCTCGCGATGGGCTTGATGGACCAGCGTGCGTTGCCGACCGCCATCGGCGCGAACGAAGTGCATCCCGCGCTGCGCAGCGAGTACGGCGATTCACTGGTCACCACTGCGCGCGCGATCGAAGGGCGTGCCGCAGTGAAGGTCATGCTCGGCATCGGCGGCATCACCGCGTGCGTGGTGCTTTCGCGCGAGTAGCGCAGCGTGGTGGCGACGTCCGCGGGTCTGTGATGTGCTCCGCGCGTGGCGGATGAACTGAGCGGAATGTTCGTCGCGATGCGCGCGGTCTACGAGACCTTCGCGATCTCGGTGCCCACCGTGGTCGACGCGATGACTTCGCGCGCGACGATCGCGCGGAGCAACGTGCGGCTCGAGAGCTGGTCGCGAAAGCTGCTCGAACAAGCGGGCGTCGTGCTCACGTTCGAGGGCCGCGAGAACGTCGCGCACGACAAGCCGTACGTGGTGATGTCGAACCACGCTTCGCACTACGACGTACCGATTCTCTTCCAGAGCTGGCCCGGCACGATGCGCATGGTCGCGAAGACCGAGCTGTACAAAGTGCCATTGTTCGGGCGCGCGATGACGGCGGCGGGGTTCATCGAGATCGATCGGTCCAATCGCGAACGCGCGATCGCGAGCCTCGAGGTCGCACGAGAGCGTCTGGCACATGGCGTCTCGGTGTGGATCGCGCCCGAAGGGACGCGCAGTCGCGACGGCAGCATCAGTGCGTTCAAGAAGGGCGGCTTCATCCTCGCGATGGAGACCGGGCTTCCGATCGTTCCCGTCGGCATCGCCGGCTCGCGCGCGATTCTCCCCGCGGGTACGCGGCGTGTGCACCGAGGTGCGCGCGTGCATGTCGCCATCGGCAAGCCGATCGCCGCGCCGCCGCTCTCCGCCGGCAACGAAGCGCGCGATCGACTCATGGCCGAGGTGAGGGCCGCGGTCGAAGCGAATTACACCCGCGCACAACAGGCGCTCGCGAACCGCTGAGCGCGAGAGCGCTGCCTTCGCTCGGTCATGCGTGCCACACTTCGCGCGCACGATGAAAACTCTTCGCACGCCGTCGGTTCTCGCGTTCGTCACGCTCGCTGCATCGTTGACTGTTCCCACCGGCGCATTCGCGCAGCGCGCCACCGCACGCGCGACGGCGACCGCGTCGAGCGCGCCGTCCAACGCCAACCGCGATCCCGCGACCTTTCATCAAGACGCTCCGCTCGCGACGACGAACGTCGGTTCGGGAACTGCGCCGACCGCGGGCAACGGCCCGATCGGCGAACTTCGCGGCAACACGGCCCCCGCTCCCGATGCCGCGATCACCGGGCCGATCGGTCCCAGTGACGTTGCGCGCATCATGCAAGCGCAGATGCCGCGTCTCCGGCCTTGCTACGAAACCGCGCGCGCGACGCATCCGCAGCTCGCCGGTCGACTCGATG
>CBIHQZ010001603.1:0-1715 GCA_966212315.1 uncultured Myxococcales bacterium | reverse complement strand
TCTTCGCTCACGTGGTCGATCTCGATCGCAGCCTGCGCGAGATCGCCGTCGCCGAGGGCCGATCGCGCGAGGAGAAGATGCGCTTCTGCTTCGCGGGTCATCTCGCCTGCCGCAGTGAACATCGCAAGCGCTTCGGTGAGCGCACTGCGGGCCGCGTCGTTGCGCGCATCGAGCAACTCGACCTGCGCACGGAGCAACAGACCTTCGGCGGTCACGCCGCGCGAGAGACCGCGTCCCACTTGCGCCGCGTAATCACAGAGTCGTCGCGCGCGCGCGGTCTCGCCGATCTGCACATACAGCTCGCCGAGGTTGTTGGCGATGCGTGCGAGAAACTGCCGGTGCCCGACGCGAATGAGAATCCCGAGTGCTTCTTGATAGAGCGCGAGCGCGTCGCCGAAGCGACCGCGCAAGTGAGCGACGACCGCTTCGTTCTCTTTCAGCACGCCGCGCAACATCATCGTGCCGCCGCGCGCCGCGATCGCCCGCGCTGATTCGAACTGCTTGTTCGCTTCGTCGAGCGAGCCGCGACGCACCGCGATCACGCCGAGATTGATCACACCGCGCAGCACTTCGGTGGTCGCGTTGCGTTGCCGCGCGCGGGTGATGTTCTCGAGCGTCCAGTCCCAGCTCTTGTCGAGATCGCCGCGCCACATGAAGACCTTGGTGAGCGCGTTGCGAGCTTGCGTGTGGAGCGGATCTTCTTCGCGGGAGAGTTCGATGGCCTCGCGCGCCGCGCTCTCGGCTTCGTCGAGCGAGCCGCGTTGATAGCAAAGCTCGGCGCGAATCGCCGCGATGGCCGCACGCGTGTCGGTCTGCTCCGAGCGCACTTTGCGGGTGGCGTCCTCGAGCGCCGCCGCGCAGGCATCGAGATCGCCGACGGTGAGCGCGAGTGCTGCGTCGATGCGGGCGAGATCCGCGCTGGTCGGATTGGCCGCGACGGCGCGCGCGACGAGCGTGCGTGCCTCGGTGTACCCGCCCGTGATCTTCGCTGCGCTGAATGCGAGTGGCGCGAATTGCGCGAGCACCGCGGGCTCGGCATGAACCCCTGCGAGCACGAGCATCGACAGCGCGGACGCCGGAGCGTGTCGTCGCAAGAGCGACCGCGCGATGTCCACCACGCGCGACGCGGCGCCGACGGGATCGAATCCCTCGAGCAGATGCTCGATGATTTCCTCCGCCGGAACGCGTCCCCACTCTTCCATCGCTTCGCCGAGTCGCTGATGGATCGCGCTCGCGGACGCGGCATCGAGACGTGCCAGCGCGCCGGCACCGTCGTCGGTGTGCACCAGCCCGATGACCACGTCGCCGACGGCCGCATCGAGATCGCGCCACACCATGTGCCCGTCGACGAGGGCCGGAATCGCACGCGATGCGACCTGCGCATCGATGCCCGCGCCGGCCGCCAGAACATGCACCGGCAGCGGTCGCCCCGCCGAACCCGCGGCCGCGAGAAGTTGCAGACCGTTGTCACCGAGCTGATCGAGTCGTGAATCGACTTCGGCGGTCCGTGACGGCGGCGAACGATCGAGCAGACCGAGCAGCACTTCGGGATTGCCGCTGGTTGCAGTGTGCAAACGCATCACGAACGCTTCGTCGCCGACGATCTTGCGCACGCCGTCGAGTCCGAGGCCTTCGAGCTTCAAGTCGACCGCGCGCGGATGCTCGGTGAGTTCGCCGACGTTTTCCGACCGCACCGAAGCCACCAGCAACGCCGC
>CBIHQZ010001602.1:0-1719 GCA_966212315.1 uncultured Myxococcales bacterium | reverse complement strand
CGCACATTCGTGACCAATGGTGAGCGCTGCCGCGCGCCCCTCTCCCTCCGACGCCACCGCGTCGCGCGCGGCGCTCAGGCGTCGTCGAGAGGGGCTCGAAGAATGAGGGCGTGAGGGGTGAACTGCGCTCGTGGTGGTGCGGCGGGGCTCCGCGCGTGACGT
Organism: uncultured Myxococcales bacterium; assembly: GCA_966212315.1. Lineage (GTDB taxonomy): Bacteria > Myxococcota_A > Polyangia > Polyangiales > CBIHQZ01. The sequence continues at coordinate 1,557 of CBIHQZ010001602.1, read as the reverse complement.
GGCGAGCGCGGTCTGACGCGCGGGGATGCGTGACGCGCTGGACGCAAACGCGACGCGGGCGGCATTCCTGTGCCGGAGGCACCCGTAGCGCATTGCGCTCTCAACGCCCTGACGCTCGTACCACCTCGCCTACAGCACTCTTCCCACGCCCTCATCATTCCAGCCCCTCTCTCGACGACGACTGCGTCCGCGCGATACGCGCTGGCGTCGGAGGGAGAGGGGCAGGCGGCAGCCGGGGTGAGGTCCCGTCCCACCGCCCCCGTCACGCCGTCAGCGAAAGCAACGCGACCGCGACGTCCAGTTTCCACTCCGCGGCATCGAGCCCGGGCGGCGAGAGCGGGACCGCACCGATCGAGAACGGCCGCGTAAGTCGATTGTCGAAGCGTGTGTGCGGCGCGTGCCGACGGATCTCGCCGAGCACGTGCGCGAAGTTCGCGGCGGCCGAAGGTTGCAGTTTCGCGCCGAGAAATGACCAGTTTGTGCGGCGCTCGTAGAGCGCGATGGCAGGGCGTGCGCCGGCTTCGTAGAGATACACGAACGATTCGCGCGACTCGGTCGTCTTGCTCTCGGTCGTCGTGGTGGTCTTGCTGAGGATCAGCCCGCCCGTCATCAACGCGCGTCCTGCGCTGAACTTGCTGACCTTCTGCTCGGCGATCGTCGTGCTCGAAAGTGCACGCACGCCGTGAAGCATCAGCGAGATCGAATCCCATCGCACCGTGCGCTCGCCGCCGCCACGCAGGCTCGCACGAAGTGACTCGGGTCCGATCTCGATGGCCGTGACGATGTCGCGATCGGAATCGTGTTCGATGGTGGAAGCGTCGACCACCGTAGCGGCGAATCCGCGCGATGACAGTTCGCTCGCACACGCCTCGGCGCGCACTCGATCCGCCAGCGTAGTCACCAGCCGCGGCGCATCGCCGGTGAGCCTGGTGCGTGCTTCGTACGGCGCGAGTTCGAGAACTTCCGCGAGGGATGCGATCGCTTTCTCGATCGGAGATGGCCAGGAAAGAAGTGCGACGAGGTGCATCGCGCGCATTGTACTCGTCGCGGCCGCGTGCCGCTGGCGGAGGAATCATCGGTCGCCTACGGTGCGCTGGATGTCGCTCGCCCCTTGCTGCGCCGACCGCGCGTTCACCGTTCCGGCGTTGCTGCCCATCGACCCGGATGATCCGGCAGCACTCGCGCGAGAAGCGCGCCGGCGTGCGAGCGGCGCGATGGCGGGGGTCACCGATGCCCACGTGCATTTGTTTCCCGAAAGCTTCTATCGGTCGCTGCGAAATTGGTTCGACGCGAACGCGTGGTCGATCGCGTTTCGCGGCGATGCCGAGGCCGTCGTCGCGGAATTGCAGCGCATCGGAACCGCACGCGTGGTGGCCCTGGTCTACGCGCACAAGCCCGGCGTCGCGCGGTATCTGAACGAGTATCTCGGTGGCCTCGCTCGCACGTTGCCGGGGATCGTCGGCGTCGGCACCGTGCTCCCCGGTGAGCCCGACGCGCGCGCGATCGTGCGCGAGGCCGTCGACGTACACGGATTGCGCGGGATGAAACTGCACTGCC
>CBIHQZ010001601.1:0-1719 GCA_966212315.1 uncultured Myxococcales bacterium | reverse complement strand
TCGCGCCACGACGGAGTACGACGCCGAGGGCGTGTTTCCTCGACAGGAAACGAGCGTCCTTCGAACGCCGACACCGCAGTTGCAGACCACGTCCGCAACGTTCCATCGCGGCCTCGGTGTTCCGCTCACGGTGACGGATCTGAACGGCAACGTTACGCGCTTCGCCTACGACACGTTCGGGCGGCGCAGGTCCGTCACGGCACCGGACGGCACGACGACCACGATCGATGTCCTCGCCGCACCCGGCACTTCGGATACCGCGATGGTCGATGTCACGACGGCGTCGACGGGGCACCCGTCCGCGACGGAGCGACTCGACGTACTCGGCCGCACCGTCGCTCAGTTCGTTCAGGGCTTCGACGGACAACTCGTTTCGACGGAGCACGTCTTCGACGGCGCGGGGAATCTCTCGAGTGTTTCGCGCCCGCACCCCGCGGGATCACCCGCCACTGATTTCAGCCGTTGGCTGTACGACTTCGGCGGCCGCCCCATTTTCGAACGACAGCCTGCGGGCGGTGTCGTGCTCCACACGTACCGAACGCGTGCGAGCGGCAACGGCTACGAAACGGTCGTCACGGATCCGAACGGCCACGTTCGAGCTTCCGCGACGGATCTCGCGGGGCGCACCGTCGAACGAGTGGAGGGCGCGACGTCGGTGGCGCCCACGATCAGCGGCATCACACGCACCACATACGACTACGGCGCATTCGATCGCTTGCGTGCAGTTCACGGCGCGAACAACGCGATCACCTCGGTCTCGTACGATGCGTTCGGGCGCCCCCTCACGCTCGATGACTCCGACACCGGACACCATCGTTACGTTCACAACGGGTTCGGTCAGCTGCTGCGGGCGTACGACGACCTCGATGCGAAGCCGAGTGTCGCGCTGACGTACGACGATCTCGGTCGCGTCGTCGTCCGCGCCGATCGCGACGGCCTCACTACGATCGACTGGGACACCGCGCAATTCGGCGTCGGTCGCGTCGCGCGAACGACGAGTGCGGTGTGGGCCACGTCGTCCGGCGGCATCGCGCCCGTCGTGCACGAGTACCGCTACGACATCTTCAGTCGGCTGGCTGCCGACACGATGCAGGCCGACGGGGGGGCGTATTCCTACGCGTACCGCTACGACTCGCTCGGGCGTCTCGCGCAGATGGACTACCCGTCGATCACGACCACGCTCTTCGGCGGTCGGTTGAACGGATCGTCGCGGCGCCACTTCGCGGTGCGCTACGGATACAACGCGACCGGATTCCTCGAGACCGCCGTCGACGTGAGCGGTGTCTCCGGCAACGCGCCCGGCCGCGAATTGTGGCGGGCACGCGAGACCGCGGCCGATGGTCAGCTCACGTTCGAAACATTCGGCAACGGTCTCACGTCGCATCGGATCTTCGACGGCGCCGGTCGAATGACCGACGTGCAGACGTTCCAGCCGTTGCCGGGATCGTACGACGTCGCGTGGACGCGTCCGGGCCCCGGCGGAGCGCTGCGGCCGTTCCGGCAGCGCCTTCGGCAGACGTACGACCTCGGTAGCAACGTCGCGTCGCGCACGGACGCGTTGCAGGCAAACGGCACCGGGCTCACCGAGCAATTCGCGTATGACCCGCTCGATCGTTTGCGCGAGGTCACCGGGCAGCAGAGCCAGTCGTTCACCTACGACGACGCTGGGAATCTTCGCAGCGGCGCGGGCGACGTCTACACACTGGAGTCCTCGCGACC
>CBIHQZ010001600.1:0-1720 GCA_966212315.1 uncultured Myxococcales bacterium | reverse complement strand
TGAGTTCGTGTTCCTCGCGGCACTCCCGTCGAACGCGACGGGGAAAGTGCTGAAGCGTGAGTTGAAGGAGTGGGGCGGCGCGGTCGAGAGGGTGTAGGCCCTCACAGCTGGCTACAATTCGATCGGAGCGACGCACCGCGCGCGGTGCCGCTTCCATCGAGCGACCCAGCCTACTGCTTCGCGAGCATCACGCGCTCGTCCACCCGCACGTCCGCGACGTGCGCGCGATAGAACGCGACGCGCCCCGGATCGACCCACGGGATCGTCGCGCTGCGAAATCCGCGCAGGTGCAAATCGTCGAGTGCCGCGCGCGTGAGTTCCCCACCGAGCCCGCCGCGCCGGGCACCGTCGATCACACCGACCGGGCCGAATGTACCGACCGCTGCGTTGTGCCCCGAGTGGGCAGCGAAGCCCACGTACGCGCCATCGCGCTCGCACACGAACACTGCTTCGCTCGCGCGCATCGATCGCGCCACCTCGCGTCCCCACGCGACAGCGAATTGCTTGGCAACCCACGCGGCGACCGCGACGGCCTCGTCTCCCCTCGCCCGCCGCGCGCGTTCACTCGGCGCCGCAAGCGGCGCGTGCAACGTCACCGCGAGATCGGCATGCGTTCCACGCGTCACGAATCCCTCGCGCTCGAACCACGCACGCTCGATCGCGTCATCGCTCGCGACACCCGACGCGATGTACCCGCCCGGCGGTCCTCCGACGACAGCCCGCGAAATCGACACGGGCATCGCCCACCCGAGGCCGCGCGCTTCGTTGTCGATCGCGCCCCACGCAGCAACCCATGCGCGCGCGCCATCGTGCACGAGAAGCAATTCGCGATCGCGAATGCGCGCGATGTGCCACGAGGGAGCACCCGGCTCGACGAGCATCGCCGTATGCTCTTCGACCAGCGCGCGACGCACGTCCGCATCGCACTGCGCGAACACGCGCGCCACCGACTCGCGCAGCAAGCGATGCGCGGTCTCGAAGCTCACGCGCTACGCGCCGGTGTCGATCTTGTCGACGCGACGCTGATGCCGCCCGCCTTCGAACGGCGTCGCAACGAAGGCGCGCACGATCTCGCCCGCGAGTCCTGCGCCGACCACGCGCGCACCGAGACACACGATGTTCGCGTCGTTGTGCTGGCGCGACATCTTCGCCGTGAATACGTCCCCGCAGAGCGCCGCGCGCACACCGCGATGACGATTCGCCGCGATGCTGATTCCGAGACCCGTCCCGCAGATGAGCACGCCGCGATCGAACTGCTTCTCGACGATGGCACGCGCCACTGCGTGACCGAAGTCCGGGTAGTCCACGCTGTCGAGCGTGTTCGCGCCCATGTCCTCGACGCGAATTCCGAGCGACTCGAACACCGCGAGGACCTCGCCCTTGAGTGAGAGCCCGGCGTGATCGTTGCCGATGACCCAGCGCTCGTTCACGATCGCCATTGCCGACTACGCCCGCGCCACGATGAGCGAGGTATTCGTCCCACCGAAGCCGAACGAGTTCGACATCGCGACGTCGAGTTTCACGTTGCGCGCGGTCTTGGGCACGTAGTCCAGATCGCACTCCGGATCCGGGTTCTCGAGATTGATCGTCGGCGGCAGCACGCCGTGCTTCACCGCCAGCGCGATGACTGCGCCTTCGACGCCGCCCGCGGCGCCGAGCAGGTGACCCATCATCGATTTCGTCGAACTCACGGCGAGCTTGCGCGCGTGGGCACCGAAGA
>CBIHQZ010001599.1:0-1722 GCA_966212315.1 uncultured Myxococcales bacterium | reverse complement strand
CGCTGAGCATTGGTCACGAATGTGTCTCGCGCCGCGGTGGGACCCGGCGGCTGAATGAAGCCACGGCAACACCTCCGAAACCTCACCTTCGTGAGGCTCGCGATGTCGCATCGAACACACCGGTGGTCTGGTCCGAAGAGATCGAAGGCAACTCGCAGTCACCGCGAGCTTCGCGCAGGCGAAGCTTAGGAGTCGTTGCCGCGGGTTCACCCGCCGGGAATTCCTCAATGGTGAGGCGGCAGCGGGGGGAGGTCGAACAGCGCTGATCACCCTCGCAGCAGGGCGGCGAGATCGCTCTCGGCGTGCGTCGCGGTGAGCAATGCTTCGATCGCGCCGTGCGGAGGTTTACTGCCGGGATGCGCGACCGAGATGCGCGCGCCCTCGACGCCTGCGGTGACGTAGACGCGAACAGTCTGCAGCAATGCGATCCGCGCCGGCGCGTCGATCGGTTCCGCCGGCGGGGCCATGATCGCAGCCGTCTTCTCTTCGGTGTCGCCGGCGATCTCCGGGATCGTCTGGAGCATCGTCTGTTCGTGAATGACTTCGTCGATGCGTTCGATGACGGGCACCGGCGCTGCCTTGAGGGATGGCAACGACGTGTTCGAAGTGCGTGACGGGCTCGCGGTCAATGCAGGCGCTGACACGCTGCGCGGCGCATTGGTGGGCGCAGTCGGCGCGCTCGACGGGCGCGCGGGGAGCGGCGCGCGCTGCGTCGCAGGATTGACGGGCAGTGCACTCGGTCGCGCGACGGGCGGCGGTGCTTGCGAGACGCGTGCTGCCGGGGGCGTGCTCGGCCGCGCGGGGAACGAAGATCCCGACAGCGGACGGGGGACGCCGGGCATCGCAGGACGCGGCGGGGTCGATGGAGTCGCAGGCGACGACGGCGCGGACGGACGCACCGGTGTCGCAGGCGATGCTGTGAGCGCGTCGCTGGCCGACGTCATCGAGATCGCCTTGTGCTTGCCGGTTCGACCCGTCTTGGCGGCTGGCGCGCCATCGCGAATCGCGGCGTGCTTGCCAGTCATCCCTGTCTTCTTGCGCGGTGCCTCGGGACGCGAGGCTGCTGGCGGCGGGGGCGGAGGCGCCGCACTCGGCTTAGGCGTTGTCGTCGCGCTCGGAAGCGGACGTGATGCGAGGTCTGCCACGAGCTTCCCGAGTTCGAGCGCACGATCGTCGAGATCCGCGTCGGCCGCGTGCTCGACCGCACGCTTGACCCATTTGATCGCCTCGGCGCGATCACCGCGTTTCCACATCGTCGACGCTGTCGTCAGAGCGAATGCGAGATCCTCGTCGTCATCGTCACGAGGTTCGGGAACCGCGTTCGCTGCCTGATCCGCCATCGAGACCTCCCACACTGCGCGCGCACCGAGGCAACGCGCCAGCACGAGGATGCTGGCGTGTTCGCGCGGCGGTCGTCCAGCGCTTGTTGCGCGTCAGGGGATCAGATTCGGGATGCCGAACGAGAGCGGACCGGCGTCGACGGCAAGATCGGCCGCGACCTGATGGGTGGGATCGAAGGGCGAGACGCCGGCGGTATTGGTGGTGTAGTCGACATGGACACTCGCGAACTGCCAGCCGGGAAGGAGATCCCGCAGCGGGCTGATCGCGAATGCGCTCGAAGGCGTTCCGACCGAACGATACGCGACTGCTGCGGGGGACATTCCGCGCAAGACGTCGCCGCCGGCCGGATCGTAGGCACCGCTTTGATCGACGTCGTCGTAC
>CBIHQZ010001598.1:0-1725 GCA_966212315.1 uncultured Myxococcales bacterium | reverse complement strand
CCGAATCCCACGCCCGCGTGCCACACGCCGTTGGCCGACAATGGCTCGCCGCCGGTGCTGTCGCGAAAGAGCGTGGCGGCCACGGTGCCGCCGAACAACGAGACGTCGGCAGGACCGTGCGCTGCGTCGAGTGCGACCACGACGTGACCGGGCGTCGACGGATGGAGCGCGACCGCCGACGCGAGGCCGCCCAATTGCGGTTGGTCGACGTTCGGATGCCAATCGCTCACGGGAGTGCCCGGTTCGCCGATCGGAACGAAGCGCACCACGTCGATGGAACCGCCCCCGCTGCGATACGAGACGCCCGCGAAACCGTGCGTCTGCGAGAACAAAACGAACGCAGAAGCAGGGGAGAGGCCGGTGCCGTCCGGTCGCGGCTCGTTGCGCACCACGCCGGTGCGAATGTCGACGATGGTGATGCCGAGCGGGGACTCGATCGCGACGCGGAACGGATCGATCGCGGCGAATCGATCGAGACGGGCCGGCAGCCCAGCGAAGTCCGCGCAACGATCGAGCGTGCCGTCGGCATGGAACGAGTAGCGCTGAATGGTGCTGTGCACGGGCCCGCTCACACCGAGCATGAGCCAGGGGTACGCGCAGCTGCTGGCCGGGTCCGCATCACCCGAAGCGTCGTAGCTGCCGGCGTCGGCCGTCGAGGACACGGAGCCGTCGACGAAGTGATCGAAGTCGAGCGCGCATGCGGGGGATGCGAGGGCGACGAGCATGACGAGACCGCGGCGCACGATGGGCGATCCGATCGCGAAAGACGCCGCAGCGTCAAGCATCGCGCGCGATACGTAGCGCGTCGACGATGCGAAGTGTCCTCTGCAGCAGACACCTTCGCGGGCACTGTTCGACGGAGCGGACGAACGTTCCCAGCCGAACGCGCGATTCACGCGAGATTCGCGACGGCACGCGCCTCGCAACGGGTCGATTGCCCGGCGCGACGAACGCGCGGGAAAGGGAGACCCCGATGATGAACTTCATGCGCGACGGTGGATTCACGATGTGGCTGATGGTTGCGACGGCGATCGCTACGCTCGCGGTTGCGACGGTGCGGGGTCGCGACGCGCGCTCTGCGACGTTCACCGTCGGGACGATCGCGATCCTGATCCAAGGGATGCTCGGCATGGCGCTCGGACTGGCGGCCGTGTCGAAGCAGTACGCACGCTTCCCCGATCCGTTGGCGGCCATCGGCATGGGGCTCGGCGAACTCAGCAACAACGGAACGCTCGCTGCGCTCATCGCGACCGCGTTCGGCGTTGCCGCACTCGCTACTGCGAAGCCGCCCGCTGCGCTTGCCCGGTGAATCTCGCGAACATCCGCGCGCTACAGGCTGCGGACGTTCCGGTCTTCCAACGGTTCCTGACTATGCCGCGCCGCGAGTTCACCGCGCCGCGCCTCGCTCAGCGTCGCCAGATGCTCGAGCACCTGCGGATGCACCATGATGATTTCCTGGAGTCCGGTCGACGAGAGCGTGAGCGCCGCGACGCGCGTGCGCGCTCGCACCGTGGCCTCGGCGACGCCGTGCGAGAGCAGCGACATCTCGCCCGCGACATCGCCGGTCGTGAGCGTAGCGATCGGCAGCCCGCGAGCGACGACGTCCGCACGTCCGGTGAGAATCACGTACAGCCCGTCGGCGCGTGCACCTTCGCGGATGAACGTGGTGCCCGGCTCCATCTCGCGCAGGGTGAAGCGATCGACGATGCCGCGGCGCTCGCTGGC
>CBIHQZ010001597.1:0-1726 GCA_966212315.1 uncultured Myxococcales bacterium | reverse complement strand
GCCGTCGAACTGCCGACGATCACGTCTTGATCGCCATCGTGATCGAAGTCCGCGATGGCCATGCCGTGCGGGCACGCGTGATGGAAGCCCGCAACGGTACCGACCTCGGTGAAGGTGGTGCCGGTGCCGGTGGCGTTCTGGTGGAACACCCACCCGAACTGCTGCGGGTAGTCACTGGCGCCGAGGAACGCGTCGAGACGGCCATCGTCGTCGAAGTCGAACAGCGCCGATGCGAGTCCGCCTTCGTCGGTGTCGGGCGTGCTGCCGGGCGTGAGCCCCATCGAGTCGCGACCGGGTCGCGTGAAGTTCAGCGCGCCGCCTGCCGTCGAGTTGTTCACGAGCATCTCGCTCACATCGCTGGCGGTGCCGACGTCGGGGTGATGGATCTCCGCGGTGTAGAGGTCCATGTCGCCGTCGTTGTCGATGTCGCCGCACGCGATCGAGAACGTGTTGCCGTTCAAGCGCCACGGTTGATCGTTGTAGTCCTTGCGCCATCCACGCAGCGGGCACTGATAGATCGGCGCGGGCGTGCCGGGTGGGCAGTACGCGATGTCGGTGGGATGCGAGACGCAGTAGCAGAGGTAGCTCTGGTCGGTGTGGTAGTCGATGTTCGCATCGCCGGAGATGTTCGCGCTGCGTCCGACTTCCGAGTAGCGCGTGCCCTCGTTGAGGAACGCAGGGTTCCACTGCCTGCCGTAGGCGGCGCCGAGAAGCTCCTGGCGGCCGTCGTCGTTGAGGTCGCACGCGGTCACACCGTAGAGCGGACGACGCTGCCCGGCCGTCGCGAACGATGACATCTGGTCGGACATCGTGAGGCCGACCGCATCGGTGACGTCGGTGAACGTGCCGTCGCCCGCGCCGTGGAAGAGTTGATGCTGCTGTCCGACTTCGACCGCGCCGAGTTCGTAGAAGTAGCCCATGAAGACGTCGATGTTGCCGTCGCGATCCTGGTCGGTGAACGTGAGGCCACCGAGCTGCGGGATGTCGGCGCTGCTTCCCGTGATGGCGCTATCGGTCGCCAATGCGAAGACGCCATGGCCGTCGTTGAGCATGACGACCGAGCGATCGCCGGGATCCTCGGGCGCGCCCTGCCCCGCGTTCACGTACACGCCGGTGACCGCATCGACGTCGCCATCGTTGTCCATGTCGGCGAACGCGATGTGCGTGACGACGCGACCGTATCCGCCGGTGCCGTCGTTGAGCGCGAGGAGATTCGACGACCGCGTCGCGTCGACGAACGTGCGACCACCGCCGTCGCGCGGGCGGTTCATGTAGACGCGTACGTGAATCGTCGGCGGCATCGCGTCGAGATCCGTGCGGAGGTTGTAGGTGCCGTCGAGCACGACGAGGTCCGCGTAGCCGTCGCCATCGAGATCGGGGACCGAGAGGTTGGTGCCGCGCGCATCGGCGAGTCCCCATGCAGCTGTGCCGTCCGAGCGAAACGCGCGCGTCGTGCCGTTCCAGGTCGTGCCTGCGCGACATGCCATCGCGGGCGGCGGCGGGACGATGTCGCTCGGGACGTCGCTCGCGTCGTTGTTCGCGACGTCGGTGGTGTTCGAGCCGGTGCACGCGGCGAGCGAGAGAAGCGCGATGGAAGAGAAGCAGACCGAACCGAAGCGACGAAGGCTGCGCATGGCGGCGATCGTATCGTGGGGGAGGCAGCGCGGGGCACGATCAGGCGTGCAGATTCTTTTTCGCCCACGCTTCGAGCGTCGTGGGTCGCAGG
>CBIHQZ010001596.1:0-1726 GCA_966212315.1 uncultured Myxococcales bacterium | reverse complement strand
GAGCCGCGAGAGATCTGGGCGTTTCTCGGCTCGGGAAAGCTCGCGCAGGTGGCCGAGAAGTGCGGCGCGACGATGATCGTGCACGGCCATGCGCACGGCGGGACGTTCGAGGGAAAGACCGCAGGAGGGATCCCGGTGTTCAATTGCGCCGCCGCGGTGCTGCGCCGGCTCGATCCGCCGCGCGCGTATGCGGTGTTCGATCTGCCGTGAGGGATCGGTGAGACGCGCACTTCGTGATCGTGATCGAACCCGCCTCGCGCCCCCCGAGCCCGTGGGTGAGGCGCCGCGGCGCGATTGCATTCGCGCGCGCGCACGGCTAAGCGAATCGGATGATGGACGAAGCGCGGTACCTCCAGTTCGCCGACAAGACGTTTCGCAAGATCGCGGACGCGTTCGACGACGTGGATCCGGATCAAGTCGACGCGTACATGTCCGGCGACGTCCTGACGCTCGCGTTCAAGAACGGCGTGAAGGCGGTGGTGAACACGCAGCGACCGACGCGCCAGGTGTGGCTCGCGGCGAAAGCGAACGCGTGGCACTTCGATCTCGACGAAGCCGGCGGGCGCTGGATCGATGACAAGGGGCGCGGCGACGAGTTGTTCGCGACGCTCGAACGCATCGTGAAAGAGAACGCGGGGCTCGATGTGAAGATCGGGTGATTCCCGGCGGGTGAACCCGCGGCAACGCTTCCGAAGCTTCGCCTGCGCGAAGCTCGCGGTGACTGCGAGTTGCCTTCGATCTCTTCGGAAAGACCCGGCGTGCCCGCCCGACATCGCGAGCCTCACGAACGTGAGGATTCGGAGGTGGACGGCAGCGTGAAGTAGAACGTGCTCCCCGCGCCGAGCGTGCTCTCCACCCAGATCCGCCCGTGATGCGACTCGATCACGCCTTTCACGATCGGCAATCCGAGGCCCGCGCCGCGGCGCTCTGCCTTGCGCGCCTGCCAGAACCGATCGAACACCCGCGGAAGGTCCTCCGCCGCGATGCCGCTTCCAGAGTCGGCCACGCTGAAGAGCACGTCGTCGTCGCGACGCGTGGCAGCGACCGTGACGCGTCCGCCGGCCGGCGTGAACTTGATCGCGTTGCCGATGAGATTTTCGAACACCTGCAGGATGCGATCGCGATCCGCCATCACGTCGGGCAGGTCGGCACTCAATTGCGTGCGCAACGCGAGCGAAGCATTCGCGGCCATCGTCTGCTGCGACGCGATGGCCTCGACGACCAGTTGCTCGGGCGCGACGCGCGACGGCTCGATGCGCAACGTGCCGGATTCGAGACGCACCACGTCGAGCAGATCCTGGACGAGCCTGTTCATGCGGTTCGCGGCACGCTCGATCGCACCGCGTGCGTGGTCGCGTTGCGCGGAGTCGTCGCTGCACCGTCCGAGCACCGATGCCTGGAGCAGGATGTTGCTGAGTGGATTGCGCAGATCGTGGACCACGACCGCGAGGACGTCGTCGCGCGCGCGAGTCGCACGCTTCGCTTCGCGGTACAGCTGCGCGTTCTCGATCGACAGCGCGGCACGCTGTGCGAGTTCCTCGGCGAAGCGGACGTCCTCCTTACCGTATCGCTGCGACGGGTTCGACGACACGAATGCAATCACGCCCACCAGCCGCGCGTGGGCGATCAACGGCACGGCGACGAGCGCATGGATGTCGACGGCTTCCAAAGCGCGCAGGTGCTCGGCGCTGCGCGCGAACGTCGCGACGACCTCGCGCGTGAGATG
>CBIHQZ010001595.1:0-1728 GCA_966212315.1 uncultured Myxococcales bacterium | reverse complement strand
TCGGAGGCGTTGCCGTGGCTTTCAGCCGCCGGGCCCCAAGCAGCGCGAGAACGATTCTGACCAATGCTGAGGCCGGGGGCGATTGCGCTGCGCCGCGCGATGCCAGGGAGAAGTCCGAGCCGATGCGATGACCGCGGTGCTGCGCATCGTCGTGCAGGAAGTCGAGCGGGTGTATCGGCTGCGCGGCATCGCGGGCGGCGCGATCGACCCGCGCTTCGGCGCGGTCACGCTGATCCACCGGTTCGGCGGTTCGCTGAATCTCAACGTGCATTTCCACATCGTCGCGCTCGACGGTGTCTACGCCCACGACGCCCGCGCGTTCGACCCGGCCGACCCGCCCGACGCGGTGACCCTTCGAACGCTCCTCGCGCGGATCCACCGGCGCGTCACGCGTTGGGCCGTTCGCCACGCCGCGCGCTTCCGCACCGAGACCCCGCCGGATGCGAACGGGCTCGAGTCCGTCGGTGCGCAGCGCGGGCTCTTCGCGACCCTCGACGAGCGCGGGCGGCTGCTGCCGTCGGACGATGACGGGTTCGATGCGCGGCGATCCTGCGGACTCTCGGATCGCTTCGAAGGGTTCACCGTCCATGCCGGAGTGACCGTCGCCGCGGGCGATCGCGACGATCGCGAACGACTATGCCGCTACGGAGCGCGCCCGCCTTTCAGTCTCGAGCGGCTTTCGGTGCTGGACGACGGTCGCATCGCATACCGCACGAAATACCCCGGGCCGCACGGGCACACGCACCGCGTGATGACCGCGGTGGAATTTCTCGCGCGGATCGCGGCTCTCATCCCGCCTCCACGATATCCGCTGGTCCGCTACCACGGGGTGCTCGCACCGAACGCGCGACTGCGAAAGTCGGTGGTTCCGTCGACGGCGAAGCATGCGCCGCGGGCGAGCACCGCGTGCGCAGCGAAGGCGCGCGCGCGGGGCTCGGCGAGCACGGTGGCTGTGTCCGAGGTAAGCGCAGTCCCTCGGTTCCCGGCGAGCGCGCCCGGGATCGAGTCGCGCGTGCTTGCGCCCGCATCGTCGCCGGGTGGCGAGCGCTCGAGCGACGCGACGTCTCGACCGGACGATCGTCGGCTGATGCACCGCATCGACTGGGCCGAGTTGTTGCGCCGGGTCCATCGCGTGGACGCGCTCGCGTGCCCGCGGTGCCACGGACGACTGCGCTTCATCGCGGTGGTGACGGAACGGGCGGCGATCCGGCGCGTGCTCGATCATCTCGGCGAGTCGGCGACGGGTCCGCCGCCGGTCCGGGTGCTCGATGCGTGGGCGGGGTAGGAGCGCGTTGGAACGGATCTACGTAGCCTGAGTGGGCGCAGCGCGTGAGGGCTGAGCGTGGGATGCGTGCGTTCGCGAGGTGCCAGCGAGGGGGCGTTGGGATGCTGGTGGACGCCGCGGACGCGGGCGAGTTACCGAATCGGGCGTTGCGCGAACCTCGCCGCGGGGCCACCTCGCGAGAAAACCCGTTTGCGGTTCCTATCCGCCGAACGGATTAGAGCATTCCCCGTTTCGTCTATTGGGGTCCGCGGAGCGGGTGGGGAACTCAGGGCGAACGGTTTGATTCACATCCCGTGCTCCTTCAACTTCTTGCGCAAGTACGTGTGGTGCATCACCGCCCGGATGGCCGCGCCGTAGATGTCGCCGGGGTAGCGGGACATCAGCAGCGCCAGGTACTCGCGCTCGGCCCGCTCCTCGCCGCGCTTGCGCGCCTCGTAGAACGA
>CBIHQZ010001594.1:0-1732 GCA_966212315.1 uncultured Myxococcales bacterium | reverse complement strand
GAGAACGCCCGCGATCGCACCGGCGACGATGCCGATGATGCCGACGACCGCGGGCCGTGCCTTGACGGCGGGAGGAACGACGCTGCTGCGAGGTGTGTGATTCATGGGCGGGCCGTGATCCGATCGAGGGCAACGCGCGCGTTCCAGGCCGCGCGCAAAGCATCGAGCGCACGAAGACGCGTCGATGCGAGTTCCTGTCGAGCGAGCAGCACGCGAAACCAGTCGACGCTGCCTGCTTCGAAGAGACGTTCGGTGAGTTCGAGCGTTCGCTCGAGGGTCGGCAATGCGTGATCGTGGAGCGCGCGGTATTCCGCGAGCGCGCCCTGGAGCGCATCCCACGAGGCACCCGCCTGGCGGGCGATGTCGCGCACGGTCGTGTCGCGACGAACGACCGTGGCCGCTGCTTCCGCGCGTACACCGGCGCGTGCGCCTTGCGCGAGCTGCAACACGGGCAGCGACCAGTTCAGCGACGCGCCGAACGTGAGGTACTGGTACTGCTGGAACTCGGCTTCGGCGGCGATGACGAGCGGTGCGATGGACTCGGCGCGCAAGCGATCGCCCGATGCGTGCAGTCGTCGTTCGGTGGCTTGCAGCGCACGCGGCTCCGGCCGGCGAGCGACCGCGAGTTCGACCACACCCGCGCGCGTGAGTCCCGCGTCGATGAGCGGCGCGTCGACCGCGACGACTTCGATCGCATCGTTCGGTCCGAGATCGACCGCTGAACGAAAACGCGCGAACGCTGCATCGCGATCACGCCGCGCCGATGCGAGTTCGGCTTCCGCGATGGCCACTTCGCGATCGGCGAGCACTCGATCGAGTTCGGTCGCGGCGCTCGCACGCACGCGCGCTTCGGTACGCGCGAGCAACTCACGCGCTGTCTCGAGTCGTGCATTGGTGACGCGGACGCGTTCGATCCCGATCGCTGCTTCCGCGAATGCAAGCCGCGCTTCGGCGCGAGCATCGATCCGCGCGGTGTCCAACTCCGCCTGCGTTTGCGCGATCGCGAACTCCGCCTCGCGGCGCCATCGTCCACGCGCGCCCGACACTTCGAACGGCAAGCCGAGATACACGCCGTACGTCGACGCTTCGTGATTCGGCAAACCCACCATCGCGCGCAGGCCGATCAGCGGATTGCCCACGATGGGCACGGTGGAATACGCGGTCATCGCGCGTGCTGTATCGATGGCCGTGCGCGCGTTCTGAACGCGCGGTGCTCGGGCTTCGGCGCGCGCAATCGCGAGCGTCTCGGTCCAGATCTCGGCGGAAGCGGAAGTCGACGTGGTGAGAACCGCGAGGGCAACCGCGAGGAGCTTCGCCGCAAGCGGCGTGGGAAGCCTCGTCATGCGCGCCGACCGTGTGCACAGCCGGTGCCGGACCGACGTCGCGCGTCAGACGCGATGGGGTGCGGTGTTTCGTAGCGGTGTTGATCGCGTACACGCGGCAATCGGTCGCGACGGCGAGATTTCCGCGACGAATTGCCGCGTCCTAGCGCGCCCCATGGAGCACACGAACTGTGGCGCCAGTGATCTCGAGTGCTTCGATGGGGCCGTCGTAGAGACGCGCGAGACCCACATCGATGCGCCACACGTGGTTCGCGCAAGCGGCATTGATCCCCGTGCGTTGCACCGTGTGACCGACCACCATGCGACGAACGTGCAAACGGTCGAGCGTGGCATCCAGCTGCGCGCACGCGGCTGGGTCTTCACCAAGCGAGTACCCGCGAAACCACACG
>CBIHQZ010001593.1:0-1737 GCA_966212315.1 uncultured Myxococcales bacterium | reverse complement strand
TCGCCGCGTCGCCGCAGCACGGCGTGAACAGCATCACCGGCGAAGGACTGCAGCAGGCGATGGCCGGCACCGAGGTAGTGATCGATCTCGCCAACTCGCCCTCGTTCGACGACAAGGCGGTGCTGTCATTCTTCGAGACGTCCGGCCGCAACTTGATCGCAGCGGAGCGCGCGGCCGGCGTGAAGCACCACATCGCGCTGTCGATCGTCGGGACCGATCGAACGCCCGAGAACGGGTACTTCCGCGCGAAGGTCGCGCAGGAAAAGTTGGTCACGAGTTCGGGCATTCCCTACACGATCATCCGCTCGACGCAGTTCCTGGAGTTCCTGAACGGCATCGCTGCATCGAGTGCGGTCGCGAACAAGGTGCGGCTGTCGCACGGCCTGTTCCAACCGATCGCGGCAGACGACGTGGCGGCCATCGTTGCGGACGTCGCACTCGCGCCGCCGCGGAACGGGATCGTCGAGATCGCCGGGCCCGAGAAGGGACCGTTCGACGAGATCGTTGCGCGGTATCTGAAGGCGATCGGTGACAGCCGCGAAGTCGTCTGCGATCGCGAAGCGCGCTACTTCGGCGGGCGCGTCGAGGAGCACTCGCTCGTGCCCCTCGGAGAAGCGCGGCTCGGGCGCATCGGCATGACCGAATGGCTCCGCGACCATCCGCAGCCGGCGCGCTGATCGAACGTCGATACCCGCCGCTACCCCGAAACGAGACCGCGCGCGATCACGACCTCGTCGCGCACCGTCGTCGCGAGAATGCGCACTGCGCCCGCTCGACCGCGTCGATCTCGTGCCGGTTCACCCGTTGCATCCTCGCGACCGCAAAGGGGAGGAAGCCATGGCGAGTGTTACGACGAAAGACGGTGCCACGATCTTCTACAAGGATTGGGGCTTCGGTCAGCCGGTGGTCTTCAGTCACGGCTGGCCACTGAATGCCGACGCATGGGACGAGCAGATGTTGCTGTTCGCCTCGAACGGGTTTCGCGCGATCGCGCACGATCGCCGAGGCCACGGACGCTCGAGTCAGACGTGGACCGGCAACGACATGGACACGTACGCCGACGACCTCGCGACGATCGTGACGTCGCTCGACCTGAAGGACGCGATCCACATCGGTCACTCGACAGGTGGAGGTGAGGTCGTCCGCTACCTCGGTCGACATGGAACTTCGCGGTGCGCGAAAGCGATCCTCATCGATGCGGTGCCACCGTACCTGCTGAAGACGCCCGACAATCCGGACGCATTGCCGATCCAGGTCTACGACCAGATCCGCGCGGCGATCGCGACGGATCGGGCAAAGTTCTGGAACGACTTCGCCGTGCTGTTCTACGGAACGAACCGACCCAACGCGAACGTGTCGAAGGGCGTTCTCGATCAGTTCTGGCGACTGAGCATGCAGGCCGGCATCGCCGCCGCGTACCAGTGCGTGGCGGCGTTCGGTCAGACGGATTTTCGCGAGGACTTGAAGAAGATCGACGTGCCGACGCTCGTCATCCATGGCGAGGACGACCAGGTGGTTCCGATTGCCTTCAGCGCGAACCGCACGGCGAAACTGATCGCGGGGGCGCAATTGAAGGTGTACGCGGGCGCGCCGCACGGCCTGATGGCGACGCATCAGCAGCAGCTCGACGCGGACTTGCTCGAGTTCGCGCGACTCGCGACGCCGCAACGCACGAAGGGTGACGGCGAGAAGGCGCAGCGCGCTCGGGCCGGCGCCGATGCAGCGAGGCCGCACTGA
>CBIHQZ010001592.1:0-1737 GCA_966212315.1 uncultured Myxococcales bacterium | reverse complement strand
CGAACACGCATTGATGGAACAGACAGCCCCAAGAGCCAGCGCACTCATCGCGGCAACAACAGCGCTTCGCATAGCGACCTCGTCGTTTGTAACAAGCAGGTTTCGCACGGCGCGGGACGCGCAGCGTGCAATCGATCCGAACCCCGAGCGGGTGGATCGTATCAGGGCCTGTATCCCATCGTGAACCGCATGCACAGTGGTGACCGGAGTCGCCTGGGCCGTCGCTTGCAACCCCAGCCTTCGGGCGGTGCGCGACGCAATGCAGCACGTGCATTTTGCCCCCGTGAGGAGGCTGGTATCCCTTGGTGGCGAATCCCCTGGCGACGTTCCGCTCGCTCGACCGGAAGCATTGGACGAAGGTCGGCTTGCTGTTTTCGTGGTTCTTCCTCGCGATCAGCGCGTTCTGGCTGCTGAAGCCGGTGCGCGTCGCGTCGCTCATCACGCATCTCGGCGCGGCGGAAACGCCGTACCTGAAGATCGGCTCGATGATCGCGGTCGGTGCGGTCGTCGCCGTGTATTCGCGCATCGTCGACAGGGTTTCGCGCCGGACGCTGGCCCTCGGCGTAGCGGTGCTCTTCGCCGTGCTATTCGTCGGATTCTGGGCGGTGCTGAGTGGCGCAGGCGAGGCGGTGCGCGGGAGCAGGCCGTTCGTCTATGCGTTCTACATCCTCACGGACGTGTACTCGACGGTGATGGTCGCTGTGTTCTGGACGTACACGAACGATGTCGTGACGCGTGACGAGGCCGACAAACTCTACGGCCCGATCGGACTCGGCGGGATCCTCGGCGGCATCGTCGGTGGCGCGGGCGCGGACCTTCTCGCGCGGCCGCTCGGCCCGACGAACCTGCTGCTCATCTGCGCGCTGCTCGCGGTGGCGTGCGGCTTCCTCGCGGTGTCGTGCGAACGCATCCTCGAGCCTGCCCCGCGAACCATCGAGAAGACCAGCGAAGGCGGACTCGCGAAGGCTCTCGACGGTGCGCGTGAAGTCGCAAAGAGCCGCTACCTCCTGCTCATCGTCGGGATCCTGGTGGCGTACGAGTTCGCGTCGACCATGAACGACTTCGCGATCAACGTGACCTTCGAGCGCGCGTTCCACGGCGACAACACGCACATCACGCAGATGTACGGACGACTCGGCTGGGTCATCTCCCTCACGGCGTTGTTCGCGCAGCTCGTGATCGTCCCCGCGGTGCTCCCGCGCAAGAAGATCGCCCTGATGGTCGTGCCCGTGGCGATGGTCGCGGCGGCGACCGGCATGCTCGCGTTGCCGATGATCGCGACGGTGTTCGTGCTGGCGGCGAGCGACAACGGGCTGAGCTATTCGGTGCAGCAGTCGACGAAGGAAACGCTCTACGTGCCGCTCAGCGACGCGCAGAAGTACAAGGCCAAGGCGTTCATCGACATGTTCGTCGCGCGTGCGGCGAAGGCACTCGCGTCGTTCGCGTTCATCGGAATCACCGCGGCGGTCGGTCTCTCGTTGCGAGTCTCCCTCGCGTTCAGTGTCGTCGCGCTCGGGATCTGGCTCGTGCTCGCCGTGATGCTCGCGCGGAAGTACGAGGCCTACGTGCGCAAGGAACGCGACGCGAAGAGCGACGCGGACTCGACGCGCACGACCGACAAGATGGTCGGACGGCTCTCGCTCGCATAGAGGGGGGACGGTATTAGCTTTCTGTCATTTCGACATGACAGCGTACTGTCATCCGCCCCCCGCCCCGTTCGCAGTTCTCCCAATCTTC
>CBIHQZ010001591.1:0-1743 GCA_966212315.1 uncultured Myxococcales bacterium | reverse complement strand
CGATGTCGGCCCGGATATGGAGCGCGGATGGGTCGTCGTCCAGTCGAGCGCGCGCACGCGGTTCGATTCGACGCGCGCACGTTGAATGCGCCCGCGATCGGCGAGCGGTCGAGCATCGAGTGACTCGTGCGGCTTTCGCTGGCTTCGCCGATGCGCTCGAACGCAGCGAGGTGCCCGTCCGAATGTCGTCGAGACGCGTTCCCTCGCGATCGACAAGACGCGACTCGCGCGAACGCGCATGGCACGCGTCACGCAGGGCGCTGGCGTCACAAGAGGACACATGGCGCTCGCACACTCGATCAGGACTCGTACGTTCGCCGTCGGCATCGCGACGCTCTTCACGTCTGCGTGCGTCGTTCCGCGTGAGGAAACGCTTGGGACTCTGCCCGGCGGATTCGGCGAGAACGTGTGGGTCCAGATCGATATCCGATCGACCGTCGGACCGCTCGAAGTCCGCTTCGTGGAACCTGACGGCGCGACCGCCCGCGTGTGCCGCACGCCGTGCAGCATGTCCTTGCCGAACAACCGATACGAGATGGTCTCCCGCCTGGTCGGGTCCGCGCCCTTCGATCGTCGCCCCGTCGATGTCGACTGGGGTCACATCCGTATCGCCATCAGCCCGCCGGATTTCCCGACCCAGACTGCGGGACCGCTCGCAGTGGCAGCGGGTGCGGCCGGGCTCGTCGCCGGGGTCGCAGCAATCGCGATCGGCGCGCCTTCGACGCAAACGGTTTGCGGGTTCGACATCTTCACCGATAGGCGGGTGTGTGCGACTCACGAACACTCGGCCAGCTCGACACACATCGTAGGGGGCGCCATCTCCCTCGTCGCCGGCGCTGCGCTCTTCGGTGCGGGCCTCGCAATGATCGGTCGCAGTCGCGCGAGGATCGTGATGGAGCGAGCGCCCTGATCGCGTGCAATGCGCGCGCTGCCCCCCGCACAGCGCGCGGGGTGCCGCGCAGTGTGCGCAACGGGCGATCGGCTGCGTGGCCGCTCCCTCGCTCAGCCTTCGGTCTCACGACATCGCGAGCCGCTCACACACTGCAACGCGCCGATCGAGGAACCGCCGCTCCGCATCGCTGCGCGCGAGCGCACGCGCCGCGCAAAAGTGCGTCAGCGCCTGCTCGATGCGACGACAGCGCAATTCCATCTCGCCCATCGCCGCCGCGTAGAACGGATACGCCGCGAGTCGCTCGCGCCCGTGGATCGCCTGCAGCACCTCGAGCCCGCGCTCCGGGCCCTCGAGTTCGCCGATCGCGATCGCTCGATTCAACGCCACCACCGGCGACGGACGCAGCCGAAAGAGCGTGTCGTACAGCTTCACGATCGAAGCCCACGCCGTCTGGCTCGCCGACGGCGCCGTTGCGTGCGTCGCCGCGATCCCCGCTTCGAGGTGGTACTCGCTCACCACGTCGCCGGTCGCCGACGTGTCGAGCAGTTCGAGCCCGCGCGCGATGAGCATCGCATCCCAGCGCGAGCGGTCTTGCTCGAACAGCACCGTCAACTCACCCGCCGCATCGACCCGCGCCGGCAGACGTGCTGCGTGCAGATGCATCAACGCCGCGAGCGCGAACGTCGACGGCGTCGCGGCCGGCGGGTACTCGAGCAGCAGCGCGACCAGACGCATCGCCTCGCGACAGAGATCGACACGCACCACATCCTCTTCGGCGCTCGCGCCGTGATAGCCCTCGCTGAACAGCAGGTACAACGCGCGCTGCACCACTGCGAGTCGCGGCACGAAGT
>CBIHQZ010001590.1:0-1743 GCA_966212315.1 uncultured Myxococcales bacterium | reverse complement strand
CCCATCGCGGCCTGCGCAACGAGATTGGGATGATAATCGCAGCCCCACTCATTGGGCGGCATGTCGTATTCGAGATAGCCGAGACGCGTGTCGCCGGCATTCCGGAGTTGCGTGAGAGCCGCATCGATGCGGGCGCCGGGCGCATGGGTCGGTCCGATCGACGCGAGGATGAACGCGTTCGGATAGTGCGTTCGCAATCGTTGAACGAACGCCACGTACGCATCGGTGTAGGCCGTACCCGGATCGCCCTGCGCCCAGTCGTTCGTGCCGAGATTGATGACGACGGCGTCCGGAGTCCACGAGTTGAAATCCCAATTGCTGGTATCGACGGTCGGGAGTGCGCGGTCGTACACGCTCGGCACCGTCTCGGTCGTCGCGCCGTTGTAGCCGCGGTACATGCCGTAGCCCGACCAAGCGATCGTATGGAGTTCTGCGCCCAGCATGCGCGCGGCGATGGACCCGTAGGCGAGGTAGTGGTTCTCGGTATCGAGCATGAAGTGGCAAGCACTGCTCGTCCCTTCGTCGCCGTATCCGCAGCTGATCGAGTCACCGATCAGTTCGATGCGACGCGTCGGTGCCGGCGGTGGCGGCAGCAGCGTTCCGCCCGCGCCGAAGTCGAAGCCGAGGAACTGCGTGGCGTTGTTCCATGCCTCGGTGCGTCGCCAGATCTCCACGACATGGTCGGCATCGGCGAGGCCGTTCGCGAGCGGATACGCCGTGGTGCCGGACATCGCCTGCAAGGTCGGTTGCGCCGTGCCGTCGACGAGCACGTGAAAATAGTTGCCTGGATCGCGCAGCGAGACGGACACCGAGGTTCCGTGGAAGCGCGCGACGATGCCGCTCCCCGACCAGCCGAATCGCGGACCGGCACTGTCGGTGCGATCGATACGGCCGACGAAGCGAACGGCCGGTTCGCCCGCGTCGGCACCGGCGTCCATCACGGCATCGCTCGCATCAGAGGGAGGCGCGACGTCGGTGTCGACACGTGTGTCGAGCGCGTCGGTACGGTCCGCCGCGATGACGTCCGCGCGGGATCCATCGGGTGGCGTCGACGATCCGCCGCAGGCGGTGGCAGCGAAGGCGAGTGCAGACAACACCGAGGAGGCGCGCGCGCGGTCCATCGGTCGACGCTACACCCGCGCCGCATCGGGCAGTCGAGCATCGCACCGATGGATGCAGATCATCGATTGATCGACGTCATGATTTATCGCGTATCCAGATTGATGGTGCGCCCGCGGTCATCGATGCCATGCGGACATCGTCAATGGACATCCGATGGAAGGCTCGTGGTGAGGGCGGGAATGTGAACTGAAACTAGCGCGATGTCGTGATGTCGGCGTTCGTTACCGGGTTTGCCTAGTTCGGATACGTCGCAATGAACGTCGTCCCCGCGGTCCCGCCCGCGCTGCTCGGCGCGCACGCGGCACCCTGCACGGGAGGATCGACGACGCCCGCCATCGTGCATTCCGCCGCGAGCGTGCTGAAGCGCACGCGCCCGAGTCCGCCCGCGGCGCCCGCCGCGATCGTGCCGCCGAGACCTGGACCACCGATGCCGCCCTGTGCGGAAACCGTCCCGGAAACCTCGAGTCCGGGTGCTGCGAGGTAGACCACACCGCCCGAGCCGCCGCCGCCACCGACGCCGAAGCTCCGCGCGCCGTTGCCCCCGGCTCCGCCGTTCGCGAGGACCGCGCCTGTCGCAGTGATCGTGATGCGCGTGGCGCTCGCGATTCGTACCGCGCCACC
>CBIHQZ010001589.1:0-1744 GCA_966212315.1 uncultured Myxococcales bacterium | reverse complement strand
CCGTGGGTTCACCCGCCGGGAATCGCGCTTCCCTCGGCCACCGCAATCTCGGTCGCGGTTGAAGCGCCCGCCAAAGCTTCGCTATCGTCGTCGCAGTGGACGTACGAACCGACTTGGACGCGGCATCACCGGAACATCCGGTCGCGGTCGGGAGGTACGACGTCGTCGGCCTGGTCGGTCGTGGCGGCATGGGCACTGTCTACGCAGCCGTCGATCGACGATCGGGCGTGCGCGTCGCGTTGAAGACGCTTTCGCACATGGACGCGGACGGCTTGCTCTGGCTCAAACGCGAGTTTCGCGCGGTGGGCGACGTCGCGCACCGGAACCTCGTGCCGCTCTACGAACTCGCGTGCGATGGCGGCGTGTGGTTCATCGCGATGGAACTCGTGCACGGCGTGCCGTTCGACGAGTACGTACGCGGAGCGCGGGCGTACGCGAGCAGTGCGGGGAGCACGCCTCCACGCGCGGATGGACGCCACGCTGCGACTGGCGTGACGAAGCGCGAAGGTCGTTTGTCATTGCCGCCGGGAACATCGGGTGACCCGATCGCGGCGTCGGCGCCTCCTTCGATCGAGCGACTTCGGGCCGCGTTCGCCGAACTCGTCGACGGCGTCGCGGCGCTGCACGAATCGAATCTGCTGCATCTCGACATCAAGCCGCGCAACGTCCTCGTCGACGAGCACGGCAAGGTCACGGTGCTCGACTTCGGGCTGGTGCGACCCGTGCGCGCGGAATCACGCGATGCGACTCGAGCCGCGCCGCCCGTCACCCCGCTGATCTCGAAGGACGCAGCGTCCGACCTGCGCACGACCGCCGGGACGCCAGCGTACATGTCGCCCGAACAGATGAAGGGCGAGCAGGTCGGAGCACCCGCGGATTGGTACTCGGTCGGCGTCACGCTCTATCTCGCGCTCACCGGTCGACTGCCGTTTCGCGCGTCGGAATTCTCGGTGCTGTACTTCGAGAAGGTCTACGCGCTGCCGGCCGCGCCGCATCAACTGGTGCCGGACGTGCCGCGAGATCTCAGCGACCTTTGCATGTCGCTTTTACAGCCCGATCCGTCGCGCCGCGCTACGGGGCAAGACGTGGCGCGCGTGCTCTCGGGGGATCGCGCGGTCATCGCGCGCCTCTCGAGTGTCGCCATCGCAACGCCGTTCGTGGGGCGGCGGGCCGAGCTGTCGATGCTCGGGAACGCGTTCTCGGCGACGCAAGACGGACGCGATCGGATCGTCCATGTGCGCGGCCCGTCGGGGATGGGAAAGTCCGCGGTGGTCGCGAACTTCGTGTCGCACGTGCGCGATGCGAGCGGCGCGATCGTGCTCGGCGGGCGGTGCTACGAGCGCGAGCGGCTTCCGTACAACGCGTTCGACGGCGTGGTCGATGGCCTCGCGGAGGCATTGAAGACACTCTCGCGCGACGAGATCGAACCCATGCTCCCCGCGTGGATCGCCGAGTTGGTGCGGGTGTTCCCGACCCTCGGTGTAGTCGAAGCCATCGCGGCGCGGATCGCGGGACGAACCGTCGTGACCGAGCCGGTGGAACTGCGGCGCCGCGCGCACGCTGCACTCGCGGTGTTGATCGATCGCCTCGCGGCGGCACGCCCGCTCGTGATCCACGTGGATGACGTCCAGTGGGCCGACGACGACAGTGCCGCGTTGCTGCTCGCGTGGATGCTTCGTCGCGACGCGTCCCGTGCGGATTCGCATCGTCGCGCGCTGGTACTCGTCGGATTCCGCGATTCCGA
>CBIHQZ010001588.1:0-1745 GCA_966212315.1 uncultured Myxococcales bacterium | reverse complement strand
TTCGCGCAGGCGAAGCTTAGGAGTCGTTGCCGCGGGTTCACCCGCCGGGAATCCCCGGAGGTGAGGTCTACTTCACCGGGCTCGCCTTGAGCGTGGCCTTGCCGTCCTTCACGTAGACCGAGAAGCGCACCGCGCGTGCGCCGGTCTTCTGGATGAGCTGCTCTTTGTTCTTCGCGAGCGTCGTCGAGAACTTCTCGAACGCGAGCCCGTCGACCGGCTCGCCGCACTGACGCTTCGTCGCGACGAACGACTCGTACACCTCGCGCCAGTGCGCCTGCTCTTCCGCGGGGCTCGCGAACACGCCGAGCGCTTCGCTCGAGATCGGCGCAGCCATCGCGACCGCGGCGTTGCCGATCGACGACGGCGTCGGAGGCGGCGGCATGCGCGCGGGCGGCGGGGGCGGACCCGGTGCGCGCGGCGGTGCCGGGGGCGGCATCGGAAGCGAGTTCGCAGCGCTGTTGCGCGGCGGCGCGGCCGGCAGTCCACCCGGCGGCGGGATGTCACCGAACGGGTTCGACGTGTCCGCGGTCTGCGTCGGTCCGAGCAGCGAGTCGAGGTCTTCCACCGTGCGACGCGGCTTGCCACCGGTGCGCGCGAGTTCTTCCTTCATCGCGCGCTCGAACGCCTCGTTGATGGCGAGTGCGGTCTGCCGCGCGTTGCCGCGCAACAGCATCGGATCGAGTCGCTCGATCTTTCGCTCGGCGAGTTGATGGAGCATGCCGCGCAACGCCTTCGAGCCGCGATCGTGCTCGAGATAGATGAACAGCATTCCGAGCGCCGCGGCGCCGATGATGAAGCCGATGACCTTGGCCCACGGTACGCGCCGCACTTCGTCGGACGGCGCGTGAAGCAGATAGTCCGCCGGCATCACCGGTCGCGGACGCCCGACCGCGAAACCACCGCCGTTGATTCCGACCGAACCCGCGAGCGAGCCGTACACAGCCGCGCCCGCACCGTTCTGCACCTGCAGCACTTCCGTGTATCCACGCGTGCGCCATTCGCGATTCGACGCGAGCGAGCGGATCTCTTCCGACAACACCGCGGGGGGCGGCGCCGGATGCCCGTGCTCGCCCTCGCCCGGATGCGACGCGAAGATCGCGCCCGACGCGAAGAACGCGACCGACGCGCCGCCGAGTGCTTCCGAGATGCGCCGCACGAACGCGTCGTCGATCTCGCGCGCATGGATCACCGCGCCGACGTAATGCCCGCGTTCGATCACGGGCCGCGCCGCCATGCGGAACACGTGACCCTGCAGTTCCCAGGTGTCGTCGCGAAC
This sequence comes from uncultured Myxococcales bacterium, assembly GCA_966212315.1. Taxonomy (GTDB): domain Bacteria; phylum Myxococcota_A; class Polyangia; order Polyangiales; genus CBIHQZ01. Next base: position 469 of record CBIHQZ010001588.1, on the reverse strand, counting down.
GTACCCGTCGAGCGCACGCGCCACGATCGGCACGCCGCCGAGGTAATCGCCGATGCCGGCGTTCTCGTTGATGCCGACGCGTCCCACCACGATGCCGCGCGCGTCGACGGCGATGAGCATGTGACCGCTCGCTTCGCAGCCCATGCCGTTGTTCAGCGTGCGCAGCTGCTGGGTCACGCGCATCGAGATGTCGCGCAGTGCCGGACCGTCGTTGGCGCGCGTCGCGGCCTGACCCATCGCGCGGGTGAGATCCGGGCTGCCGGCGACGGGCACCAGGTTGTCGAGTCGCACACGCGCTTCGGTGCGCATGAACTCGTCGATCTGCCGGCGATCGCCGCGCAGGAGTGTTTCGCTGTCGCGGCCGCGGTCGCGTTCGTAACTCGAACGCACGATGAGCATGGCGGCGATGGAGATGCCCGCGACGGCCGCGAGCACGACGTACCAGAAGCGTGAGAGCAACATGTTCAGT
>CBIHQZ010001587.1:0-1746 GCA_966212315.1 uncultured Myxococcales bacterium | reverse complement strand
CTCAAAGGTAGCCCGCCAATTTATTGGCAGGGCCATAACGACATCGATCCCCTACGGATGCGCGACGTGTACGCGGCGGACTTCGGGATGCGATTCGAGCAACTCGATCACGCGCGTGATGCCGACCGAGGTCGGAATCTTTGCATCGAACACCACGCTGACCCGTGGCTTGTCGTCGCGCCGCTTCTCGTACTCGATGTCGGTCAGCGTCGCGCCGATTTCGGTGATCGACGCCACGATCTTCGACACCGCGTGCGGGTCGTCGCTCAACACCAGCGACACGCGTCGCCGAACGACCTGATCGTTCTTGTCTTCGAATCGCCGCAACACCGTCAGGGCGATCACCCCCATCACGGTGACGAACAACCCTTCCACGAACATCCCCGCGCCCGTGCAAAGCCCGATCGCCGTCACGAGCCAGAGGCCGGCCGCGGTGGTGAGGCCTTGCACCGTCGCGCCGGTGCGAAAGATGGCGCCACCGGCGAGGAAGCCGACCGCCGAGACCACCGATGCGGCGATGCGCGAACCATCGACCTCGACGCCGTCACCGGGGGCGTAGTGCTGCAGGTAGGCGAAGTGCGCGCTCACGACCATGAACGTCGAAGCCGCCATCGCGACGATGAGATGCGTGCGGAGCCCGGCCGGGCGTCCGTGGCGATCGCGTTCGTAACCGATGACACCGCCGAGCGCGGCGCCGGCGGCGATTCGGGCGATCATTTCGACGTGCGTGATCATCGTTGCGCGAACTTGCGCCGCGACGAGCACGCGCGCCACCGTTCTGTGCACCGAACGCCCCCGATGGCCGGTGCGAACTGATACGTCTCGGTCATGACGTTCGACCGCTCCTCGCGCGCTCGTCTCAATGCGCGCACCGCCGAGCGCTTTCCGAGCGAGTCACTCTTCGATCGCATCGCGCGCGCCGTGTGCACGGCCGAGTGCTTGCCGCGCAAAGAGCTGTTCGAGTCGTGGGAGGTCGCGCGTTTCGTACGACGGCATTTCCGCGGCGGGCGCGTGGTCGATCTGGCGGCCGGCCACGGGCTTCTCGCGTGGATGCTGCTGATCCTCGACGACAGTTCACCTTCGGCGCTCTGTGTCGACGTGCGTACACCGCCCAGCGCGATGGCACTCGCGACAGCGCTCGAAGCGCGCTGGCCGCGCCTCGCGGGTCGATGCGTTCATCATGTCGGCTCGCTCGACGACGTCGCGATCGAAGCCGGCGACCTGGTGGTGTCATCGCATCCGTGCGGCGCGCTCACCGATCGCGTGATCGCGCGTGCGCTCGGAGCGCATGCGCGCGTCGCGGTGCTGCCGTGCTGTCACGACCTCGCGGTGGGCGATACGGGCGGTCTGGAAGGATGGCTCGAGGGGCCGCTCGCGATGGACGCGATGCGAGCGGCGAAGTTGCGAAGCGCGGGGTATCGCGTGCGAACGCACTGCATCCCGTCGGACATCACGCCGATGAATCGACTGCTGATGGGGGAACCGGCGTAACGCGAGACCTCACCCGCGCTGCCGCGCACCCCTCTCCCTTCGACGCCACCGCGTCGCGCGCGTACTCGAGGCGTCGTCGAGAGAGGGGCTCGGCGGGCCGAAGCGTTGTGGATGCATCGGTTCACCGCGGCGCGCACCCACGCCACGACTCTCACCCACGCCACGACTCTCACCCACGCTACGATTCTCACCCACGCGCCATCCTCGAGCCCCTCTCTCGACGACGCCTGCGTTCACGGGAATCGCGGTGGCGTC
>CBIHQZ010001586.1:0-1746 GCA_966212315.1 uncultured Myxococcales bacterium | reverse complement strand
GAGGGAGAGGGGCGCGCGGCAGCGGGGGTGAGGTCGTCCCCGCTCAGTCGATCGCGATGACGCGCGTCGCGCAGGCCGTGATGTTGTCCGGTCCGCCATTCTCGTTTGCACGAGCGATCAGACGCGAACACGCGGCCTTCAGGTCGCCATTGGCTTCATCGATGATGCGAAGGATGTCGTCGTCGGTCACGGGACCGGAGAGACCGTCGGAACACAGCATCAACACGTCGCCGACGCGCGGGGCTTCGAGGCGGGTGTCGACCTTGACCGTGTCCTTCATTCCGAGCGCGCGAACGATGACGTTCTTGTGCGGGAAGTTGGCGATCTCTTCCTCGGTCAGCTTGCGCATCTTGAGGTAGTCGTTCAGGAGCGAGTGGTCTTCGGTGAGCTGCTCGATCTTGTGATCCCGCACGCGGTACACGCGAGAGTCACCGACGTGCGCGATGTACATGCCGTCGCGTGTGCCGATCACCGACACCATCGTGGTGCCCATCCCGCGGAACTTCGGCTCACGCTGGGCGGCTTCGAAGATGCGCAAGTTCGCGAGCTTGATCCCGGTAATCAACCGGTTCTCTTCGTAGCCGCGATGCTTGTCCATCTTGTACGGCCACGTTGCTTCGGGGTCCTTCGATGTTGCATCGAAGAACTCGCGCATCGCGTCCACCGCCATCTTCGAGGCCACTTCGCCTGACGCATGGCCGCCCATGCCGTCCGCGACGATCACGAGGTTCTCCTCGGGGAGAATCGTGAAAGAGTCCTCGTTGTGCGTTCGTTTCATGCCGACGTTTGTTTCGCCGGCGAATTCGAGGCGCACCATACCTCCGACAGTGGGTCGACTCCGCTCGTTTGCCATGGCTGTCTGTGGAGCCGCCAAAACTCTACCTGTGGCGATAGCTAGCCCTTTGTTTTTCGCGCTGTCAACAAACTAAGGGGCGTGTCCGTCGGTGCGGAGAAACGTCTCGACGACGTCGCGAAACCGGGCGGGCTGCTCGACGAACGGAAGGTGCCCGGAGTTCTCGATCGCGGCGAAGCGTCCGTGCGGAAGTGCATCGGCGAGAACGCGTGATTCGTCGGCGGTGAAGGTTCGATCGTCGTCGCCACTCACGACGAGCGCCGATGCGCGGACTTCCGCTGCGAGTTGGAGCGCCGACCACCCCGCACCGTTCACGAGGAAATGCTCGTCGGCATTGCCCTGGTACCGAACGTCGCGCGCGAGTCGGCGATACACGGCGGCGCTGGGGATTCGGTGGAACCACATCGTCCCGAGCGTGCGGAACAACTGCTCGACGGCGCGCGGATCACGCAGCGTGCCCTGTGGCGTGGTGAGGTTGCGAAGCGCGTTGGCGCCCGTTTCTCCGAGCGCGGCGCGGGTGCGTTCGGGCATCGCGCGCAGTTGCGAAACGTCGCGATACGGACCCACGAGAACGAGGCGCTGCACCGACTCTGCGTGTGATTCCGCGAGCTCTACGGCGACGGCGGCGCCGAAATCGTGGGCGAGCACGTCTGCCGGCGCGCCGTGTCCCAGCGACTGGATCACGTTGTGAACATCGAGCGCGGCAGCCGACACGGTGTAGCCGTTGGCATCCGGCGGCGGGTCCGATCGCCCCTGGCCACGAAGGTCGACGTACACGACGTGATGACGATCGGCGAAAGCATCGAGCCACGGGCGCAGGTACGTGTGATCGAGCCCCGGCCCGCCGTGAAGGATCACGAGTAGCGGTCGGTCGTCGCGCCCGAGTTCGACGA
>CBIHQZ010001585.1:0-1753 GCA_966212315.1 uncultured Myxococcales bacterium | reverse complement strand
GGTTCAGGATGTAGCGATCACCGTTGTGCAGCACGAGCATCGCGAGCGAGCCCGGGATGAACGGGAGCCCGAAGCGCACCATCCCACCGAGCACGCGCTTCGATACCTCTACGCCGGTCTTGCGGAACGTGAACGCGCCGAGCGCGAGCACGGTGAGCAGCGAGGTGAGCACGTTCGCATAGACCACACCCATCACGCCGCGCCGCATCCACACGACGAGCACGACGTTGAGTGCGAGCCCGAGCAAGAGCCGTCCGAGCGACACCGCGAGATAGAGTCCCGGCCGCTCGAGCGCGCGGATGTACGTCATCGGCACTTCGATGAGGCCATAGAAGATCGCGGTCACGGCCATGAGGTGAAGTGCGAGCGCGTAGTCGCCCGAGTGGAACATCACGAACGAGAGAGGCTTCGCAAGCGGCCAGAACAGCACGATCGCGACCGCGCCGAACGCCATCAGGCCGAGCATCGCGCTCGATACGACGCGACCTCGCGCGGGCCCTTCCTTCTCGTCGTAATAGAACCGCATCACCGAGTACGTGATCGCGACGTTCGCGAGGTTCACGATCACCGCGGCGGTTGTATCGAGGAGATCGACGACGCCGTACTCCGCGGGCGAAAGCGCTCGCGTGTACACGGGCATCATGATGAACGAGACGACCCGCGCGAGCAGAGCACCCGCCGCGTAGATCGCACCGTGTGAGAGAAGCTTCTTTAGATCGCCAGCACGCATCAACGCCACCCTGTCCGAATGTCGGATGCCCAGCCGCCCGTCTCCTCGCACCGAGACGTGACGCAGCCATGCGATTCGTCGCCGGGTGCGCTCCGTCACGACGCCAACCCCGCATGGCGGCATCGACATCCCTCGTGGGAAACGGACTATTTTTCGACAGTGCAGGATCGCGTCTGTACGGCTTCTACGAGCCACCGAAGGGCACACCGCGCGACGTCGGCGTTCTCTTCGTGCACGGCGCGTTCGAGGAGCGACAAGACGCCCACCTCGTGACGCGCGACGCCGCGGAGCGTCTCGCAGCGATGGGGTTCCCGACGTTGCGTTTCGATCTCTTCGGGCATGGCGACAGCGAAGGCGAGTATGCCGACGCCACGTTCGATGCCTGGACACAGAACGCGGTCGATGCGGCAGCGCAGCTCGCGCATCAGTCGAATTGCAAGCGCGTCGCCCTGGTCGGTCTTCGAGTCGGCGGACTCGTCGCCGCAGCAGCGGCCGCGCGAATCACGTCGCCGGCCGTCGAGAAGCTGGTGCTGTGGCAACCGGTGCTCGAGGGACGTGCGTACGTGATGGATGTCCTCCGAGCGTTTCTCGCGGCAGAAATGATGGTCCACCGGCATGCCACCACGACGCGCGAGGCCATCGTCGCGAAGTTGCGAGCCGGTGAGAGCGTGAACGTCTACGGCTACCCGCTGTCCTCGTCGCTCTTCGAATCGCTCGCACGCGTCGACCTCGCCGCGCTGCTCGAGCACGTGACCTCGCCCGTTCTCTGTGTCGACGTCACGCGCGCACCGAACGCGCCGCCCGGCGCCGAGATCGCACGCGTCGCGGCCCGCTTCGCCCCTCGCGTGCAATGCACGGCCGCTCACGAAGCGCAGCCACTGCACGCGGAAGGAAAACTCTTTCTCAACCGAGCAGACCAGGTCTTCGCCGCTACCTCGCGCTTTCTCGGAGACGCCACGTGACGAAAGAACTCGCCATCTCGTTCCTCAATCACGACGGCCAGACGCTTCACGGCGTGCTTCA
>CBIHQZ010001584.1:0-1753 GCA_966212315.1 uncultured Myxococcales bacterium | reverse complement strand
GAGTCACCGACCGCCGCATCGCCGCCGTCGGTCGGGTTGTTCGGTGACGAGCACGCTGCGAGAGAGATCGTGACCGCAAGCGAGAGGGCGATGTCGCGTTTCATCGCCCCCTTTGTCTCACGCCTCGACGCGGGCTGCGACGGCTAGGACTTCAACGGCTCGAGGCTTCCGAGCACCGTCGGAATCAACTCGCTCACCGTCGGATGGATGTGCACCGCCCGCTGGATCACCGTGTACGGCGCCTTCGCGTACATCGCGTCGAGCAGCAGGTGCACCGCCTCGTCGCCTTCGATCCCGAGGATGGACGCGCCGAGAATCTGCTTCGTCTCGGCATCGACGAGAATCTTGATGAACCCCTGGGTCTCGCCCCGCTCCACCGCGCGATTCACGCGGGTCATCGGCCGCGTCCCGATCAGAGCCGGCCGCCCGCTGCGAACGACTTCGGCTTCTGTCATCCCGATGCGACCCAGTGGCGGATCGATGAAGAGCCCGTACGTCTGAATGCGATCGGTCACGCGTCGGTTGTCGCCCTCGAGAAGGTTCGCCGCGACGATTTCGAAATCGTTGTAGGCCGTGTGCGTGAAGGCGCCCCTGCCGTTGCATTCACCGAGCGCCCAGATGCCGGCGATGTTCGAGCGCAACGCGTCGTCCACCACCACGTAGCCGCGCGCATCGATGGCAACGCCCGCGCGTTCGAGACCGAGGTCGTCAGTGTTCGGTTTGCGGCCGATGGCGAGGAGCAGATGTGAACCCACGATGTCGGGCTCGCCGCTGGTGCAGTCGACCGCCACCTTCACGCTATCGCCGTTCTTCTCGACGCGAATGCACTTCGCATCGACGCGCACGTGCACTCCTTCGCCTTCGAGAATCTCGCGAATCGCCGTCGACACGTCTTCGTCTTCGCGCGGCACGAGGCGCGGCGACATCTCGACGATCGTCACTTCACTCCCGAACCGGCGGAAGATCTGCGCGAACTCGAGCCCGACCGGGCCGCCGCCGACGATCACCAGGTGCTGCGGCAATGCATCGAGGTCCATCACGTTCGCGTTGGTGAGGTAGGGCACGTTCTCGATGCCGGGGATGTTCGGAATGAACGCGCGCCCACCGACATTCACGAAGATCTTCTCGGCCGTGAGCCGCTCGTCACCGACGCTGATCTCGTTGGCCGATTCGAAGCGCGCGGCGCCCTTGATCACCGTGCAGTTCGGCGTCGAGCGCAGCCACTTCTCGAGCGACTCGGTGGCGTGATCGATCACGCCCTGCTTGCGCGCCCTCACCCGTTTCATATCGACCGTGATCGCCCCGTCGATCATCACGCCGAAGTCCGCAGCGCGACGCGCCATGTGTGCCGCGCGGGCACTCGCGACCATCGCTTTCGTCGGCATGCAGCCAGTGTTCACGCATGTACCGCCGAACGCGTGCCTTTCGATGATCGCCACCTTGTGACCAGCGCGGGCGAGACGCTCCGCGAGCGATGGCCCGGCCTGTCCTGCGCCGATGATGATTGCGTCGAACCGAGTCGTCGTTGCCATCGCGGATGTCCCTCGCGGTCGACAGTGCGGAGGTGCGCGGGAAGCGGCAAGCCCGTGCCGATCGCGATCACGTTCTCGGGCAGCGCAACCGACCGACGACGGCCGCACTCGGACCGCGGGCCAACGGGCCGCCGCTTCCATCGAGCGAACCTGCCTTCGCAGGTGTCTATGCGCTGACTGGTGTTTTGCCGCGTTCAGAACTCCACGAAGATGGGTCGCTC
>CBIHQZ010001583.1:0-1756 GCA_966212315.1 uncultured Myxococcales bacterium | reverse complement strand
CAGCACGCCGAAAGGCCGCGATCGCAGCAGACTTCCAAACCGATCGGTGTTCTAGCCCCCATCACACCCGCCGACCTCGCTTGCACGTGATGCCCGGCGCCATCCACCGCCCCGGCCCGTCGCACTACCACCCAGGCAGTTCACCCATCACCCGACATCCTTCGAGCCCCTCTTTCGACGATGCCTGCGCTGCGCGCGATACGCGGTGGCATCGGAGGGAGAGGGGCGCGCAGCCGCGGGGGTGAGGTCCGCCTTCATCGCTGTGGAGCGCCGCCACGCCGGCCCGTACACTGCCGCGCATGCACGCTTCGAATCGCTCCCGATGGCTGCTCGTCGCGGGTCTCGCCGTCTCCGCTTTCGGCGCGGGTGTACTCGTCGATCGCAGTGCGCACGGTGATCCGCCGCGCGCGAGTCCGTATCGCCGTCTCGGGATGCTGGCGCAGGTGATGGCGCACATCGAGAACAGCTACGTCGACACGGTGAACGAAGACCGTCTCATCGACGGCGCGATTCGCGGCATGGTCGGCACGCTCGATCCACACAGCGCGTACCTCGATCCCGAGGAGTACGCGATGCTCGAGAGCGACACGACGGGGCAGTTCGGCGGCATCGGCGTGGAGATCGATTCGCGCGGTGGCTATCTCACGGTGATGGCGCCGATGACGGGTGGTCCGGCGGCGCGCGTGGGCATGCGCGCAGGTGACGAGATCGTGGAGATCGACGGGCACGACGCGCACAACGTGGATCTCGACGACGCGGTGCGACGGATGCGCGGCGCCCCCGGCACGCACGTGCACATCACGGTGCGACGGCGCGGGGTGAACGATCCGTTGCGACTCGATCTGGTGCGCGAAGTCGTGCACGTCGCATCGGTCGAATCGCGGATGCTCCCCGAGAACGTCGGCTACGTCGCGCTCAAGAGTTTTCAGGAGCGCTCGAGCGACGAGATGACCAATGCGCTCGATCGACTCACGCAACAAGCGGGCGGCCATCTGCGTGGTCTGGTGCTCGATCTGCGCAACGATCCGGGCGGGCTGCTCGACGAAGCGATCTTCATCGCCGACGAGTTCTTGCGCGACGGCGTGATCGTCTCGACCCGCGGCCGCAACAACACCGCGCAGGACGAAGCACGCGCGCACGCGGCCGGGACGCGCCCGGACTTTCCGATGGTGGTGCTGGTGAACGAGTACACCGCGAGCGCGGCGGAGATTCTCGCGGGGGCGCTGCAGGACCATCATCGTGCGCTGATCGTCGGGACGCGCACCTTCGGCAAGGGGAGCGTGCAGACGGTGATCGATCTCCCCGATGGCGGCGCGCTGAAGCTGACGATCGCGCGGTATTTCACGCCGAGCGGACGGAGCATCCAGGCGCAGGGGATCGCTCCCGACGTGCAGATGGAGCAGGTCGATGTGCCGCACGCGACGTCGAGCGATGCGCCCGAGCGAGAGCGCGATCTCGAGCAGCATCTGCCGAACGAGGGGACGCACGACGCGGAGCCGCCGCCGGTGCCGGGGAGCGACATCGACGACATGCAGTTGCGCGTCGGGTACCAGTTGCTGCGCGGGATGATCACGACCGCGGCGGGGGGCGCGCATCCGGCGGGGCGGTAGTGGCGGAGTGCCCGGTGAAGGGATGCCGGGCGAAGGGGTGCGAAGGGCTCGGCGAAGAAGGGGTGTGTGGTGGCACGTCGTGACGTGCCGGCGGCATCGGGTGCGGCATCGGGTGCCCGGCATCGGGTGCCCGGCGGGTGAACCGG
>CBIHQZ010001582.1:0-1757 GCA_966212315.1 uncultured Myxococcales bacterium | reverse complement strand
GCGCTCGTTCCGGAATCGCGACGGCTGGGACGCTACGAGATCGTGTACCGCGTCGCGCGCGGCGGCATGGCGACGGTGTATCTGGCGCGGCTCTCGGCCTCGCTCGGGTTCACGAAGTGGGTTGCGATCAAGACGATCCACGCGCACGTCGCGGACGAAGAACGCTACGTCGGCATGTTCCTGGACGAAGCGCGTCTCGCCGCGCGCATCGATCACCCGAACGTCTGCACGGTCTTCGACTTCGGCGAGAGCGACGGCACTTACTTCATCGCGATGGAGTACCTGCACGGACTCGCACTCTCGTCGGTGCTCAAGCGCGCATCGCTGCAGGGCGGGGTGCCGCCGGGCGTCGGCGCGCGCATCATCGCGGATGCCGCGCGCGGACTTCACGCGGCCCACGAGTTGCGCGGACCGGACGGGCGCCATGCGGGTGTCGTGCATCGCGACTGCTCGCCGCAGAACGTGTTCGTGCTCTACGACGGCATCGCGAAGATGGTGGACTTCGGTATCGCGAAGTCGAACGACCAGCTCGGCGAACGCACGCGCACGACCGAGCTGAAGGGCAAGATCGCGTACATGGCGCCCGAGCAGGTGAATCAGTCACTGCTCGATCGTCGCGCGGACCTCTGGGCGCTCGGCGTGGTGCTGTGGGAGACGACGCTGTCGCGACGGTTGTTCCAGCGCGCGAACGACATGGCGACGCTCAACGCGGTGGTCTACGAAGAGGTCCCGCGTCCCTCGATGGTGGATCCGGCGTATCCGCCTGCACTGGAGGCGATCGTGATGCGCGCGCTCTCGCGCGATCCGGCGCAGCGCTACCAGACCGCGGCGGAAATGGCGCGCGACCTGGAGGTGTTTCTCGCGAATCTTCCCGAGCCGGTGACCAACACCGAGGTCGGCGCGTTCATGCAGAAGCACTTTCACGCGGACATCGCCGCACGCAACGAAGCGCTGCGCGTCTACGAACGGAGTGCGGCGCAATCGGTGCCGACCAGTGCTTCGCGCGCTGCGGGTTCGTCGCCGCGGACCGTGCCGCCGCCGCCGAGTCTGCCGCCGAAGTCCGAAGCGACGCAGCCGTTCGCCTCGTCGCTCGCGGTTCCGCCTTCGCCGCAAGTGCCCGCGGCCTCGACACTGATCACGCTCGATCCGCGCGCACCCGCGTTCGACATGAGTGCGCTGCCGCCACCGGTGCAGCCTCGCAACGAAGGGAGCGGATGGCTCTTTGCCGTGGTCGCGATCGGCGTGCTCGGCTTCGGCGGGTACCTCGCCTACAACGCGTTGCGCGCGCCCTCGCGCGGCGCGGAGATGAGTGCGACCGATGGCGCATCCGTGTCGTCCGCTACCGACGCGCGCGTCACGCCCATCGTGGCGAGCGCCGCGGATGCATCCACGGCAACGATCGTTGCACCTGCGCTCGTGCCGGGTGCGGGCACCGCGATTCCGGTGTGGCATGCGCCCGTGAGTGCGGGGCCGACCGGAGGTCTCGAGATCGTCTCGACGATCGCCGTGCGCGTGTACGAGCGCGAGAGAGTGCTCGGTGAGACCCCGTTGGTGCAGCGTGCGCTCCCGGTCGGCGATCACACGTTGCGCCTCATGCCGCTGGACGGACGCGCATCGCGAACGGTGACCGTGTCGATTCGCGAAGGGCGCACGACCGCGCGACGCGAGCGTTGGTGAGGAAGGGGAGACCTCACCCCGGCTGCCGCCTGCCCCTCTCCCTCCGACGCCCGCGCGCAGCGCGCGAACGCAAGGCGTCG
>CBIHQZ010001581.1:0-1758 GCA_966212315.1 uncultured Myxococcales bacterium | reverse complement strand
CGGCAGCACCAGACGCTTCAGCGGCTCGTGAAGGAACGTCGCTTCGATGCGCGCGCCGCCCTTCTTCTGCTCGACGCGACGCTCTTCGAGACCGAGCAGTCGCTTGCACTCGTGCTCGCACTTCTCGAACGCGGCGCGGTGATACTCGGGGTCCGCCTGCTCGAAGTTGTACGTGCTCCATTCCCACTCGGCGCGCTTGGCGATCTCGCCGTACTTCACGCCCGGCGCCCACATCACGTCGTAGATGTTGTCGCAGTCCTGCAGGTACATGGAGATGCGCTCGAGACCGTAGGTGAGCTCGCCCGAGACCGGCTTGCAGTCGATGCCGCCGCACTGCTGGAAGTAGGTGAACTGCGAGATCTCGAGACCATCGAGCCATACCTGCCAGCCCAGACCCCACGCGCCGAGCGTCGGCGATTCCCAGTCGTCTTCGACGAAGCGGACGTCGTGCTTGAGCGGGTCGGTGCCGAGCGCGCGGAGTGACTCGAGGTACTGGTCCTGGATGTCGATCGGCGAGGGCTTGAGGATCACCTGGTACTGGTGGAACTGCTGCAGGCGGTTCGGATTGTCGCCGTAACGACCGTCGGCGGGGCGACGCGAAGGCTCGACGAACGCCACGTTCCACGGCTCGGGGCCGAGTGCGCGGAGGAAGGTGTTCGGGTTGAACGTACCGGCGCCGACTTCCGAGTTGTACGGCTGCACGATGAGGCAGCCGCGTTCGGACCAGAACTTCTGGAGCGTGAGAATGAGGTCCTGAAAGTACATGGGGACGAGCGGCGTACCGAACGTCGGCGGGGGCGTCAATCTCGCGGCGCAGGCGAAGGGCGGTGAGCTCGATGGTTCCCTGTGGCCCAAGGCCTCGGCCAGGACCTCGTACGGGGCGCGGTCGTGACATCCAACGCATCTCGCACCTATGGTTCGCCGCGCATGTCGCTGCTGTCGTCGCGCGCCGAGGAGCGTGAGGTGTTCCAAACGCCGCTCGCGCAGGTCGAGATCTATCGAGTCGGTCGATCCGTGCTCGTCACGCATGCACAAGGGCACGCGAACCTGGCGATCGCGGAGCGGCTGATGGCACGGTCCGACGAACTCATCGCCCGGGTCGAGCAGATCACGGTCGTGCACGATTGGTTCGCGGTGACCGGATACGACGCCGCAGTACGCGCAGCGACGACGCCGTGGTCGATGCGAACGCGTAAGTCGCATCGCGCGACTCACATCGGGACGACCGCCGCCCTCATGACGATGGGGGTGAACATGATTCGCATCGCGACCGGCGCGGAACTGCACACGCACAAGTCGATGGCGTCGCTCGAGGCGGCGCTCGAAGAAGCGGTACGCGCCGACGTGGCGTAAGGGCTATCCGTCGATCTTCGCCGGGTGGGCGAACGGGTTCAGGACGAGTGCGAGCCGTCGTCGTCGGCAGACGGGTCGACGTCGTCCGCCGGCACGTCGTCACCCGCGAGATCGCGCTCGACCGGCTCGTCGCCAGCGGAGTCGTCCGCGATCTCATCGCTCGCTTCGGAAGCAGACGCGTCGGCGTCACTCGCTTCGTCACTCACCGGCGTGGGGGGCTCGCGGGGATCGAACGACTCCGAAGGCACATCGTCGCCGGCCAGGTCGCGCTCGATCTCGTCGACTGCGAAATCACCCGCGCGCGCATCGAGAGACTCCGGTTCGGCGGCGTCGCTCTCGTGCTCGGCCTCATCCGCGTCGGCATCGCTCGCATCGCTCTCGACGTCGCCGGCCGCGACGGAATCT
>CBIHQZ010001580.1:0-1764 GCA_966212315.1 uncultured Myxococcales bacterium | reverse complement strand
CTTGATCGCCACGAGCCGCTCGAACCCGCCCACGCCGAGCGCGCGACCGAGATACACCGTGGCCATCCCGCCCGCCGCGAGACGCTAGAGGACCTCGTAGCGACCGAGGGTTCGCCCGGGTGCGAGCGGCGCATCCAGAGTGGCCGGCCGAACGCGTGACGGGTGCTCCATGCGGTCGGAGTCGAGTATCCGATGCGGCGCGCGTGACGGCAATCGCCGATGGATACGCGCGGCGCGTCGCTACGGGGCGAGGGTCGGCGCGCAGAACGCCACGGTGCTGCACGACGGGTGCGTGCACGCTGCATCGCCGGCAATGCGGCGGAGGAGGAAGTGACCGAGCGTGTGGTGACAACTCCCTCCATCGGGGGGCTGACCGGTGCCGAGGCTCATCGCGATGTCGAAGCCGACCGTCTGTGCAGCCATCGCGTTCCACGGCATCCCGAGACTCAGGTCCTGCGCGGTCACGAATGCTTCGAACGTCACCGTGTTGCCGGCGCGTCGCGAGACCCATTCGGACAGGGGCCATGCCCGGATGAACCCGCGCTGACTGTACACATCCGCGCGCGTGCCCGCGGTCGCGCCCACATCGGGCGCGGGGATCACGAACTGCGTCGTGTCGTTCACGTCGTAGTTCGGCGGATTGCTGTATTGCCCGTCGTGGTCGACGAAGATCTCGAGATCGTCGCCGCACCACGGTGACTCGGACGCGAGCGGCGGATCGTTGTTCGAGCCTTCGAGCTGCGCGAAGACGTAGAGCCCGTCGGGGCGCCATGCGACCGCGAAACTCGCGTTGACCCCCGCCGGCATCGGTCCGGCGTTCGCGCGATATTGGTCGGCGGTGAAGCGCTGCATCTGCACGCCGCACTCGAGCACGCCATCGATGAGCGGAAGCGCCGAGAGTGCCGGGATGCTCGCGCAGTAATCGGTCGCAGCGGGCGCGGCGCACGCGTCGGCGTCGTCGGCGCGGTGGAAGCGCGACCAGTTCAGGCAGTCGGAGGCGCCGAGTGCCAGGAGCGCGAGCAGCGTGACGCGTGAGGCGAGGTGAACAGGCATCGAAGGCAAGTGCCGACGAGTATACGGGCGGATGCATCGGCGAGAGCAGGGACGATCGGTGCAGTCTCGGTCGAAAGCGCCGGCTCGGTGCAGCGGTGTGTTTCAGGAAGCCTGCGGGATTCCCCGATTCGCCGCGGGAGATTGCGCGTGCGACTTGTGAACTGACGGCGCGCTGGGCAACGCAAAACGAATGAAGTCGGAGACCGTCTCGCTGTGATAAGCCCACGCGAGGAGGGACACGAATGAACGTACTGGAGTCCGCAAGGCTGCTGTCGCCGGTCGCTGGCGCGATCGCACTCGCACTCGCACCGCTCACCGCAGAGGCGCAGACGGCCGCCGCCGCGCCGCGATACGTCGACGAGACCGAGCTGATGGCGAACTTGCTCAGCACGTCGGGGAACAATGGCGCGGGCGCGTACCATCTCCACGTCGGGGGCACCGTGTACGAACGCATCGGCGCGAGCGACGCAGTGCGGGTCGACGTGAAGGTCGGCAACCGCACCATCGCGAGCCGTCGCTGTGAGTTCGGCAGCGCGCGCGACGACGACGGCGGCGCGGGACGTCTCGACTGCACGATCGAGGAAGACCTCACGGCGATCGGGCCGGTGCGGGTCGACCTGGTCTACATGGACGATCAGGACAGCAGCGCGACGGTGTTCCGCACACTGAACCTTCGCGTGGTGCGCTACTGGAGCTGGGAGACGATGAACG
>CBIHQZ010001579.1:0-1765 GCA_966212315.1 uncultured Myxococcales bacterium | reverse complement strand
TCGTGACCGTGTAATCGCGCGAGAGTGCGGGGGTGAATTGCAGTTGCGGGGCGGTCAGCGAGCCCGCCGTGAACGTCGGATTCGGCAGGATCGCTTCGCAAGGACCGCCCTGGATCGTCCAGCTCCAGCTCGTGGCCGCGCCCGAGAAGATGGAGGTGCCGTCGATCGTCAGCGGCTCGAAGGGACGTCCGGTCGGAACGCGCGGGTCGTTGGGTCCGGGACACGAGAGCCCGCCGTTGCAGCAGAGACTCTCGTCGACGCAGCCGTTGCAGTCGTTGTCGAGCATGTCGCAGGTCTCGCCACCGGGTGAAATGCCACCCGTGCAAGCTCCCCACAGGCCGAACTCACCGGCGCCCTCGCAGCGCTGCGTGCCGTCGGAGCATGCGCCGATGTGTCGCGAACCGGGCGGGCCGGCGAAACAGCTCTGAACGGTGCCGGGGAGACACGGGCATCCCTCGTCGACGCGAAGGTCGCAGTTGTTGTCGAGACCGTCGTCGCAGATCTCGGTCGCGGCGCAGCCCGAGGGCATCGGTGTGCACGCGCTCGCGCTCGTTCCGTCGCAGCCGGGTGCGGCGTCGGGGCGATACATGTTCGTCGCGTCGAAGTCGCCGGTGTCGGAGGAACCCGAGTCGCGTGGGGCGTCGAGCGAGGTGTCGCCGGTGTTCTGCACGATGTCGCTGCGGTCGGCTGCGTCACCGACGACGTCGGCGAGAGTTCCGCGACCGTCGCTACACGAAGACGACGCGAGGAGCGCCAGGACTGCACCGAATCGAGCGAACTGCTTCACGCGGAATCTCCCTCGTCAGAGCGGATGAGGCGCGCTGACGCAAGTGCCGAGGGTAACAGATGGGGTTCGTGCGGGAGATTCCTCGTTTCGTGAGCGGACCGCTCAGAAGTTTCCGCAGGCTGTGAACCTGGGAAACGGAGATTCCAGTGCGATCGCGCGCGGAGGACCATCGCGTTGCGTCAGCAGCACGAACATCCCTCCCCCGAAGGAAAGCAACGCCGCATCCAACTGCCCATCGGCATTCACGTCGCCAATGGTTCGAGCACCAAAAACGGGGACGAGGTCACTGGGAGGAACGAACGCTCTCCCCACGCCGGGCACGTAGCCGTCGCGGGAACCGGACAAGACGAACCATTCCCGGGTTCCGGCCCGAAGCGTCAACAGATCGATCGTCCCATCACCGTCGATGTCGCCGATGGTTCCGAACATCCACGTCTGCCCGTTGAACAGTCGCTCGGGCAACTCGGTGGGCTCCGGCCCGCCGACGATCGTGGTGACGCGGTCCCCTCCAGAGTACCAACGAACCGCGTCGGGATAACCGTCGCCTGTGATGTCTCCGACCGCCGAGATGGCTCCAGCTCGTTGCATGTTCGGCGAAGGCAGCGGCTGCGCCGCCGTGAGCCCGTGCGGTCCCCCGCGAAACCAGACCGGATCTGCACTTACGAGAACGTCGTCGAAACCGTCGGCATCGAGGTCGCAGACTGTTGGCGAGTCCATAGTGCTGATCGTCCCGAGGGATGCAGGCGGCCCCCACCCCGATCCGTCGCCGTACGCAACATTGAGTGGCGACGAGAAGGCGGAACCCTCGAACCCGATGCCGTCCACGAAACCGTCGCGATCGAAGTCACCGAGGCCGTAGGAATACTCGTAACCGTTGATCGGTAGCCAGCTTCCACCCTCCGCGATGCGCATCGTTCCGGGCAACTCGCCGCCCGCGAAGATCGCGAAATCGGATGTCTCGTAGTCGGTGAATCCGTC
>CBIHQZ010001578.1:0-1766 GCA_966212315.1 uncultured Myxococcales bacterium | reverse complement strand
CTGCGGGATGGAATCTGGACGCTGCGTGCTCCGTCAGTGTCGCGACGATGTCGCAAATCTCGCAGCGCAACGGTGTCCCACCGTCGCACCACCGAACGATCCTGACGCCATCGCGCGCTGCCAATGCTCGGCGGCGAACCGTGCGGGCGAGACCTGCCGAATCCTCGCGTGCTTCGACGAGAGCGTCGGAGCGATCGCCGACAATCGTCTGCACATGGAGACGGTGCAATGAAGCGCACGGCATCGATTGCGATCGGCGCACTCGCCCTCGTTCAACTCTCGTGCGGCGCGCCGATCTCGGATCGCGAACGCCACGACCGCGCGGACACCGGGATCGTCTCGGTGAACGTGAACATCACGAGTGGTGATCTCGGCACGCTCGCGAGCCCCGTTCGCTACTCGAACGATCCGCGCACGTATCAAGCGACCATCGACGTGCGCGACGGCGCGTCCGGCGGCGGCAACATCGTGTCGGACTTCGACGGGTGGGTCGCGGTGTCCGTGACGCCCGGTGTGCTCGTCGACGTCGGCGGCGCGAACGGGACCGAAGTCGCAGGGCGCAACGTGCATCTCGTCGGTGGCCAGGGGACGGTGAATCTCACCTTCCGTCGTGCCTACGGCGAGACGCGCATCTGGGTCGAAGAAGACGGGTACGCACCCGCGAGTGCCGCCAGCACCGAATTGCCGGCGTGCTCGAACAGCATGGACGACGACAACGACGGTCGCGTCGATTTCCCCGGCGACTACGGATGCGCGGCGCCGAACGACAACGACGAACGCGGCGGCTCGTATGCGCTCGGATCGAGTCAGCCGATCTTCTTCGCGTCGCCATCGATCTACGAAGTGCAAGGCGGCGGCACAGAGTCGCCGCTCGTGAACGAACGCATCGACATCAATCGCGGACGACTCATCGTCACGCGCATCAGCGTGTCGGGCTTCTGGGTCACCGACATCGATGATCGTTCGTGCCCCGACCCGGCGAACCCCACCGATCCGAGCCGCAATCACGCCTGTTTCAACAGCATCTTCTCGTTCAACTTCCGCATCCCCGACGGATTGCGGCCGTGTGATCAGGTGCAGTTACTCCAAGGTAGCGTGCAGGAGTTCGTGGGCACGACGCAGCTCGCGCAGCCGTCGTGGCGCACGGTTCCCGAGCAGTTGTGGATCGACGAGACGCACTCTGGTGTGTGCCCGATTCCGGAGGCACTGCCGATCACGCCGGCGACGCTCGCGGCCGCTACCAGCACGACGAACCTCGAACCGATGGAGTCGAGCGTCGTGCGTGCGACCGGTCTCTTGTTCCCGACCCTCATCGGACCCGAGCATCCGTGTACGACGACCAGCGGCGTGACCACTTGCACCTTCACGCACGGCGCATCGAACTGCGACCTCAACGGCGATGGCCGCGTCGACTTCAACAACCCCGCGGAAGCGACGTGCGGCAATGCATGCCAGGCGATGCGCGG
Organism: uncultured Myxococcales bacterium; assembly: GCA_966212315.1. GTDB lineage: Bacteria > Myxococcota_A > Polyangia > Polyangiales > CBIHQZ01. The sequence goes on along the minus strand of CBIHQZ010001578.1, from coordinate 300 downwards.
TTGCTCCGAGTGGACCGGCTGGGCGCGTTTCGGAACGATGCAGGTCGACTTCGTCGACACCGCGCCGGTGAGCCCGCGCCTCGAAGTGAGTCCGCGCGAAGCGATCCCGGACCTCGATCCGCTCAATCCTCCAGCTGCGTCGGCGAGCGGTTTCACGGTCACCGGCACGCTCAAACAAGTCGGTCCGAACTGGATCATCGAGCCGCGCTGCACGCAGGACCTCGTCCTCGACGGCGTCGCGCTGCCCGCGAATCAAACCTGTCTTCTTCAACGACCGTTCGAAGACGGCTGAGTCCTCCG
>CBIHQZ010001577.1:0-1767 GCA_966212315.1 uncultured Myxococcales bacterium | reverse complement strand
AAGTCGCCACCGCGGCGTTCGCATTGCACAACCCCGGCGAGATCACCGCGAACGTCATCGAGAGCCGCGCGGGCGGGCCGAATCACGGGCCGGGCTTTCACATCGTGCGTTTCATCTCGCGACGCGAGGCGATGCACCGATCGATCGACGACGTGCGGCGCGCCATTCGCAATCGTCTCTGGCGCGAGCGATTCGACCGCGCGCAGAGCGACGCCGTGCGCGGGCTCGTCGATCAGCTGCGGTCACACACCGCGGTCACCATCGACGAAAACGCGCTGCAGCAGCTGCACATCGATCTCGCACCGGCGCCGGGACAGCCCGCAGCGCCGACGATGAACACTGCACAACCCGCCGCAACGCGGTAGCCTGCCGCCGGGATCCATCCATGCTTCGTCGCCGATCACACACCCTGGGATTTCTACTGGCACTTGCAGCAGGCGGAGGGACGCTCGTCGCGCGTGAGCAAGCCCACGCCGAGATCGTCGATCGCGTGGTCGCGGTCGTCGAGGACGACGCGATCTTCCTCTCCGACGTAGAGCGCCGCATCCGCCCGTTCGAGCGGCAGCTGGAGCAACTCCCGAGCGCGCGTGAACGCGCGGATCAGCGCGCGCGGCTCTATCGCGAAACGCTCGAGCGCATGGTCGACGACTCGCTCATCCGTCGCGCCGCGCAACGCGCGCACGTCACCGTGAACGACGCCGACGTCGATCGCATGGTCGAGGGCATGGCGCGCCAGCGCAGCGTGAGCACGGCCGACATCTACGCAGCCATCGAAGCCGAGGGACTCACCCGCGCCGAGTACCGAACGTTCATGGAAGCCGAAGTTCTCCGGCTCCGCTTGATGAACGTCCGCGTGCGCAATCGCGTGAACATCACCGAGCCGGACATCGCCGAGGAATACCGCCGCCGCGTGCGCGCAGCGAGCGACCATGCGCCGTTCCACGCCGCGCATATCTTCTTCGCATTCCCCGACAATCCCACCGCTGCGCAGATCGCCGAGACTCAACGACGCGCCGAAGCGGCCGTCGCGCAGTTGCAAGCCGGGTCCGACTTCTCGCAGCTGGCCACCACGCTGAGCGACGACGCGGCGACTCGCGAGCACGGCGGCGATCTCGGCACGATCGATCCCGAGTCCGACGAAGCACCGCCGCCCGAATGGCTGGTCGACGCATTGCGCGATCTGCGGCCCGGACAGACTTCACGCGCGGTCCGCGGTGAGAACGGCTATCACGTCTTCAAGCTCGTCGACCGTCAAGCCGTGACCATCCCGCCGCTCGCCACGGTCCGCTCGGATCTCTTCAACGAATTGCTCCAGCGCGAAATGGAGCGGCAGCAGCGCACGTACCTCCACGAATTGCGCGAACGCAGCAGCGTCGTCGTCCGTCCGTAGCAATCGGTCCGCCGCCCCATTGCGCCATGCCGCGCGGCTTGCGACTCTCGCGCCGCGCGAGCCCATTGTGCCTTCGTTTCGTTCGACTCGACCCCTGCTGCGACTCGCGCTTTTTGCGTTCGTCGGTTCTTGCGGCCACGCGGATGCGCCGCCAGATGCGAGCGCGCCCGATGTCGTGATGGCCGATGCGGCCGTCGTGCGAGCGCACCCCGTCGATCGCGATGCCGGTGCTTCACCGCGAGACGCCGCCGCCGCGAGTACGCCGACGTTTCCCCATGCTTCGACCGAGCAAGACACGCCGTGCGCGGGCGAGTCACATGTCACGCTCGCTCGCGGATGGCGGCTGCAGGGATTCGTTCCCGGCCCTGCATTGCGCG
>CBIHQZ010001576.1:0-1769 GCA_966212315.1 uncultured Myxococcales bacterium | reverse complement strand
ACGCGATCTGTTCGATCACACGCAGCCAGTGTTCGGCTTGAACGTCGCCGCGCGCGATGGTCGCGATCAGCGAGAACACGTCGTCCGAGAACCCGCCCACGTTCACCGAGTCGGGGCGCTCCGCGGCCTGCGTCGTCGTGTTCGGCGTGAGGTCGATGCAGACCATGCGCGCGTTCGGACAACGACGTTTGATGTTCGCCCACTCGGCACTCACACCAGTGAACGGTCGGTAGCCACGGTCGACCCACGACTCGTTGTCCGAGACGTAGATCACCAGGTCGACATGCGCACCCTCGCGCTCGAGCAGCGCGAGCGGCGCGGAACAGTTCGTCCCACCGCCACCGATCGACGCGAGTCGGTCGGCGTTGGTGAAGATCGTGTCGCGCGGTTCGAGCGTGAGCCGCCCCGCCGGAACGACGTCCTGCTCGAACGGAATCACGCGGGCGCGCGGGTTCTTTCGCAACACCGCAGCGGCCACGAGGGCCGCCACGTCGATGCAGCGAACCTTCGTCGTGCCCGCAACGCGGTAGCCCGTGACGGGCGACTGCATCGAGCCCGAGACGTCGACGCACACGACGACGTTGCCGGGAATGGGCGGCGCGTTCGCGACCGCGAGTTCCATCGCATCGTGGAGTGCATCGCGGATCTCGCGCGGAATGTCTTCACCACTCGCGAACCGGTACGCTGCCATCAATTGATACGGCATCGCGCGAGCACGGGTGATGTCTTCGCGGGAACGAAGCTTCGCCGCGACGTGGGCGACGGCCTCCGGATCTTCGAACACGCCGTGTCGCGCGAACGTATTCAGGTTCTGCCGCACCATCTGCCACGAGCCGTTCATCGCGATCTGTCGCCAGTGCGCGCGATCGAGCGGCAGCGACGTGAGCTTCGCGTGCGGGACATCGGGCATTTCCGCCGCGGAAGCATCCGCCTTGAACGCCTCGTACGCGAGCACGCGCGACGGCAGCTTCGACGCGTCGATAGCGTGTTCGGGACGATTGCGTCCCGAGACGTAGCCGTAGAGCGCGCGGCGCGAGTCCGTGGCCGGCGCAGGGTGAACCATGCGGAGCACGTCGGCGAGCGAGGGATCGGCGATGCCGGCCGTCGCATCGAACACGGCATCGTCGCTGCGACGCGCGAGCCACTGCTGCACCAGGCGCTTCGGACGCGACCCGAGTGACTTGCGACCCGTGACACCCGAACGCATCACGCGGACGAAGTTCGCGAGCATCTTCGGCGTATCGATCACGCGTTCGAACACCAGCGGCAGGTACGCACCACCCGCCGGCGTCGCGGCGAGCATCGCGGTGAGGACGGCCGGCATGTCCTTCATGTGCGCGCGTTCGCGAGCGTAGATCGCAACCTGCGCGATGAAGCGCGGATCGTCGATGGCGCGGCAGAGAGAGACCACGTTGGCGAGTTGCGCCGATGCATCGACGTAGAACGTCGACTGGAAGCAGCCGGTGGCGGCGAGCTGTGCGAGGGCGTGCTTCGCGCTCATCGCGTGGGCGAGCCCGCCCGCCAGATTGATCGTGTCGGCGCGGGGCGCGCCCTGGGTCGAGAAGAGATTGCGATTCATCGTGCCCTCCGTGCAGAGAGCATCAGCACCGTGCGTGCCAGGGGGCTGGATTGCGAATCGACGGGGAATTCGCGGGACGGCGGCGGGGTGGGTGATCGGAGGGGATCAGGCGTGATCCGCTTGGATAAGAGCGGAGACGGGCAGCGCGGGGCGCGTCGCGACGCGCCGCCATGAACTAGAAACGGACGCA
>CBIHQZ010001575.1:0-1769 GCA_966212315.1 uncultured Myxococcales bacterium | reverse complement strand
TTCCAGTGCACGCCGTCGAGGCCGTCACATGCGATCAGCGCGGACAAGAAATCGCGCATCGTCGAGAAGCGTTGCGCTCGACCGCGAACCAACGCGCGATCGATCGTGGCCGCGAGCCGCGGTGGCACATCCGGCGCGACGCTTCGAAGGGGGGGCGCTTCCTCGGTGAGGATCTGCGACAGCAGCTGGTTGTACGACTCGCCTTCGAACGGGCAGCGTCCGGCGAGGGCTTCGAACCACACGACGCCGATCGCCCACACATCGGTCTGCGCATCGATCGACTTCTCCCCGCGCGCTTGCTCCGGGGACATGTAGTACGGCGTGCCCATCGCTGCGCCCGTGCGCGTGAGCGCCATGCCCTTGTCGTCCGCGGTCGACATCTTCGCGATGCCGAAGTCGATGAGCTTCGGCACGAGTCCGTGCGCGGTTCGCGAGAGAAAGATGTTCTCGGGTTTGAGATCGCGATGAACAATCGATTGCTCGTGCGCGCTGATCAGCGCCGACATCACCGGCGCGAGCGCGTCGAACGCGCGACGCGGGGCAAGCCGCGACTCACGCAAAAGAACGTGGGACAGATCCTCCCCGTCGAGAAACTCCTGCACGATGAACGTGGTCGCGCTCGCATCGTCGCGGCCCACGTCGAGCACATCGACGATGTTCGGATGTGCGATGCGCGCTGCCGCTTTCGCCTCGCGAAGAAACCGCGCCACCACTTCGGGATTCGCATCGCGGGTCGCGAGCATCACCTTGATGGCCACGCGTCGATCGGTCCAGGTGTTCTTCGCTTCGAACACCGCGCCCATGCCGCCGACGCCGAGCACTCGCTGGAGTTGGTACTTCTCCGCGAGGACCTCCCCGACTCGCGCATTCATCGCCTCGGCGGCCGACGCGTGATTCATCGAACACCGAGTCTACGCGACACCGAAAGTCGGTCGAGCGAGGAATCGTGTCCGTGCGTGCTCGAGCTACTCGTACACCACCGGCAACGTCGTATGCGGCAGCGTTCCCAAGTCGCCCTGGCGCGGACGTGTGAGCAGCACCGCGGCCACGATGCCGCCCGCGACGACCAGCACTCCGGCGGTCACGCCGACGGCCACGCCGACTCGCGTGTAGTTCGTCCGTTGCAACTGCGCGTCGACGCGCACCACGCCGGTCCGTCCGAGCACGACGCGACGTTCGTAACTCTCGTAGCCGGGCGCGTGGATCCGCACCACGTGTTCGCCCGAGGGCAGCACGCGATCGACGGGCATCGTGGGCTGTGCGACGCCGTCGATCGAGACGACGGCGCTCGCGACCGTGGACGAAATGACCAGTCGCCCCGGGCCACCCGTCGGCTGCAGATCGAACGTCGCGGTCGACGCCGTCGAGTGACGCGCGGTGATCTGTCGACGCTGCGAGGTGTATCCGTCCGCGGACGCCTCGAGCATGTGCGCGCCCGGATCGATCGCCGCCCGACCGTTTGCATCCAACTCGAGCGGACGACCGTCGAGCAGCACCATGGCGGTGGACGGCGACGCGTGCACCGTGAGCATTGCGCGTGAGCTACGCAGCTCCGCCAGCGTTGCGCGCACGGCGGCGATCTCGGAAGGCGTGGCGCGCGGGTCGGGATGACGGAGATACCGCTCGAACGCTTCGATCGCATCGCCATCGCGGCCTACGCCGCGGTACGCGAGCGCGAGGTCGTACGAGACGATCGGTACGTCGCGGATCGCTCGCGATGCCTCGAGCGCTTCGATCGCGTCGCGGAAACGGCCTTCGTCCAGCGCGGC
>CBIHQZ010001574.1:0-1772 GCA_966212315.1 uncultured Myxococcales bacterium | reverse complement strand
ACGGCGACTTCAAGACCGCGAACCCGCGGCACGAGCCGGGCGATGCGTCGCACCCCGGCGTCACGCGTCTCAAGGGTCACTGACGCGCGGGTGGTCATCACGCGACGGATGACCACGACTCGCGAGATCGAAAGACACCGACCCCGCGAGACCGTGGTGACAGGTCGTGACGTGCCGGCGGCATCGCGGCGTTACGCGCGCGGCCGCACTGTAGCGACGCGGCGTGTTGCGCCCCGAGTCAGCGCGCAGTGGCGAACACGCTTCACGCCCGCACGTCACGACGTGCCACCACAGCCCGAGTGAAGCGCACCGGACCCAAAATCCTCCGCACCGACCCCTGACATGCCGCCGTGCTGACGTGCGCCGATCGCATCGAGCCCGCGTTACGCTCGCCCGCGTGACGGACGGCACCGAGCGCGTGACGATCGACGGGGGCACCGTCTGGGTGTTGCGCATGCTCGACGTCGCCGAGCAGATCGACCTCGACGCCGCGCGCCGGCTCGCGCAGGACAGCAAACCGCGCCGCGGCGACGCGCGTATTCGCGGCCCCGAAAAGGGCGCGGGCGGCGTACTGCTCACCACCCAGCCGCTCGACCTCGACGTCGGCCCCCTCACGATCGGCACCCTGACCTTCACCGTGTCGGTGCGCTTGTTCGACTTCGGCACCGCGTCGATCCGTTTCGCCATGGCACTCGCGCCCGGCACCGCCTGCGCGGATCTGGTGCATCTGTCGGCCGAGATCGAGCGTCTCGAGGGTGTCGACGCGACCGCGCGCGAAGTGTGGGACCGCCTCGCGAAACAACTCGCCGGCGCGATTCGCGGCGGACACGCGGTCGATCTCATCGAGGACTACGTGATCTTCGAAGTGCTCGGCGTGCGCGGTCATCCCGACGCGGAATCCGCGGTCGCGATGCTGCATCCGGCCCGATTGCTGCTCGCCGAACCGGAGCGCGAACTGTCGGCCTCGGCGATCGCGAGCCACACGCAGCGCTCGCTCCACTACTACGCCGACGACGCGGTGATCATCGCGTGGAACGCGGCGCTGGTGCTCGATCCGGCGGGCTCGCGCGACGAACTCGAAGTGCTCGAAGTCGCCACCGCCCGGCTGCTCGAGCTGCGCTACTACGACCGTCTCCTCGCGCGCGAACTCGCCTCGGTCTACGACGCGGTCGCCGCTGCGCGCGGATCGCGCGGGTTGCTGCGATCGCCGTTCGAGCCGGTCACCCGACGCGCGGCGCAGCTCTTCGTCGAGATGACCGATCTGTACGACCGCGTCGAAGGCGCCATCACGCTCGTGGGCGACGCGTACACCGCGCGGGTGTATCGCGAGGCGGAGACGCGCTTCCGACTCGATGCGTACTCGAACGCGGTGAAAGAAAAGCTCGCGACGCTCGCGCGCGTGGCCGAGGTGTTCCAGGCGGACATCTCGCACCGCCGCGCGCTGGTGCTGGAAACCGCGGTCGTGGTGCTGATCGTGCTCGAGGTCGCGCTCTCGCTCGCGAAGCATTGAACGTTGGATCGGCTTCGCGACCAGATCACTCGACTTACCGCGCCCTTACTTCGCCAGGAGTAAGCGGACATCCCACCATTCCGCGGGTATCTCCCGTCCCGAGATCCCCTGGGGGGTCTTGACACCACCCGCGTCGTCGGAGACTACTGATACCTACACCCCGCGACCTTTGCCTTCATGGTCGCTTCCCCGAAAAAGCCATGCAAAACACCTCTTCGCAGGTCGCTCCCACGAGCGGCCAAGTGATCGCCGGGAAATTCTT
>CBIHQZ010001573.1:0-1777 GCA_966212315.1 uncultured Myxococcales bacterium | reverse complement strand
TCTTCTTCGGGGCGCGCATCCCGACCGCATTCGAATTCGGCGGGCGCCTCGAGATCGATCTCGGCGGCGACCAGCGCGGGTTCACCGGCTCGCTCGGCGCATCGACGTACATCGGATTCCACCCCGTCGCGCTCGCGCATCATCACCGCTTCGACCCGTCGCTCTACGTGGGCGTCGGCGTCTCGGCGATCAGCGGCATGGGATACACCGCGCGCATCGAATCGAGCGCGGCACTCATCGTGCCCGCGGGCGTCGCCATCGACGTGCGCCTTCGCAACAGCTTCCACCTCGGCGTCTTCGCGGAGATCGAAACTCACGCGCCGTTCGAGTGCGAGTGCAGCGCCGGCCAGCAGCACGTGTTCATGCGCGCTTCGTTCGGACTCCGTCTTCTCGGCTGGACGATGGAATGATCGCGCCCCCTCGCCTCTCGCCGCCCCTCTCCGCGCGCGCATCCGCCGTGCTACTTGTTCTGCCCCGATGCCTCTCCAGTTCGAGACCAAATACGAAGATCAGGTTGTCACGATCGCGACCGCGCGGTCTCTGCTGACGCTCGTGTGGCGCGCAACGCCGACGGTCGCCAACGTCGCGACCGCGAGCCACGCGCTCTCCGAAGTGATCGGCCGCGGCGATCGTCCCTGGGTCCTCTGCGCCCTCGCCGCCCCGAGCGTCGCCGCACCGGACGGACCGACGCGGACCGCGCTCGAGCGCGAACTGAAGCAACTCGACGGCCGCTGCACCGGCGCGGTGAACATCGTCCTCGCGCGCGGATTCGTCGCCGCCGCGGTGCGCGGAATGCTCACCGGCCTGAACCTCTTCGTGCGCCAGCAGTACCCGACCTCGTTCGTCGCCACGACCGTCGAAGGCGCGAGCTTCATCGCGAAGCACTGGCCGCGCGGCGATGCGCCGCCGCCGTCCGAGCGCGAGCTGGAACACGCGCTGGCCGCGATCGCGCCGGGGTGAGTCGGCCTGCCCTGCCAATGAATTGGCGGGCTACCGTTGAGCCTTCGGCCTGCGCCGACTCCGATCGACCGGTTTCACGCAGAATATCGCGCTCGGACGATCCACGAACGCTTGATGCGAAGGCGCCGCGACCCTTGACCTCGCCGACGAAGGTCGGCACCTCAAAGTTAGCCCGCCAATTTATTGGCAGGGGTCGCTACATGGCCGCCGCGCGCATGACACGCAGCGCATCCCGAGTGCCCCTCTTCGGACGACACTCAAAGTCTCCGCACTGCGGAGTGTCGTTCGGGGAGGGGCAAGCGAACGCATCGATTCAAGTGAAGGGGAGGGGTCTGCGGAACGATCGCGGCGGTGCGTGATCCTCCGCGCCACGCCTACCCGAACATCTCCACCGCACTCCCCGTCATCGCGTTCGGCGCGTCGAGCGCGAGGAACTCGATCGCCTTCGCGACGTCGTCGGCGCTCATCATCGCCGGAAACTCCGACCCCTTGAGCATCTCGGTGTCCACCGCGCCGGGCATCACCGCCATGACTTGCACGCCGGCCGCGCGCGTCTCCTCGGCGACCGATTTCGTGAACCCCACCACCCCCCACTTCGCCGCGCAATACGCGCTCAGACGCGGTGTCCCGAGCGTCGACGAGATGCTCGCCACGTTCACCACCCGCCCGCTCTTCCGCGCCAGCATCGCCGGCAGGAACGCGCGCGTGCACAGCCACGTGCCTTTCAGGTTCGAGTCGAGCACCGCGTTCCACAGCGCTTCGTCCATCTCGTGCGCGAGCGCGCGCGGCGCGATGCCGGCGTTGTTCACCAGCACCG
>CBIHQZ010001572.1:0-1778 GCA_966212315.1 uncultured Myxococcales bacterium | reverse complement strand
GCTGCACGAAGCGCATCGACGCGCGATGCTGTCGGTCGAAGAGGGGCACTCGCGTCAGAGGGGCGTCGGCGCGGCGGCTTCATGCGGTCGTTCGCAGTTCGACCACCGACGGCCGCGCCCCCCACTTGCCCCCGCGCGAGGCTCACGGTACCCGCATCGCGTGAACCCCTTTCCCGATCGCAAGCCGCTCGTCGGCGTCATCCACCTCCCCGCGCTTCCGGGCGCCCCCGCGCATCGCGAGACGATGGACGCGATCGTCGACGGCGCCGTGCGCGACACCGAGCATCTCGCGAGCGCGGGTTTCGACGCGGTGCTGATCGAGAACTTCGGTGACGTCCCGTTCTTCCGCGACGCGGTCCCCCCCGAGACGATCGCGTCGATGGCGGTGATCGGCGATGCCGTGCGTCGCGCATCGAAGCTCCCGCTCGGAATCAACGTGCTCCGCAACGATGCGGTCGCGGCACTCGCCATCGCGGTGGCGACACAAGCGCGCTTCGTGCGAGTGAACGTGCTCGTCGGCGCGCGCGTCACCGATCAGGGGATCGTGCAGAGTGACGCGGCACGCATCGCGCGCGTTCGCGCGTCACTCGGCGCACGCGACATCGCGCTGCTCGCCGACGTCGATGTGAAACACAGCGCACCGCTCGCGCCATTGCCGGTCGACGACGAAGCGCTCGAAGCGCACGAACGCGCGGCCGCCGACGTGCTGGTGGTGACGGGCTCGCGCACCGGCGCGAGTGCGGAGCGCGACACGGTTCTGTCCGTGAAGCACGTGACCGGCGCGCCCGTGTGGCTCGGAAGCGGCGTGACCGCGGAGACGCTCGATGACTGGCTCGAGATTGCGGACGGCGTGATCGTCGGCAGTGCGCTGCGCGCAAACGGTCGAGCCGGCGGGCGCATCGATCTCGATCGCGCGCGACGCTTCGCGCAAGCCCGAACGCGCGCGTGATAGAGTCGCCGTCGCACCATGCGACGCCGCGCGAAATACGAGCCCATCGGGCTCGCGCACATCGGGACGCTCCTCGCCGAAGCGATCGGCAACGACGAGCGCGTGCGACAGGCCCTCGGGGTGTGGCCGGCATGGGAGCAAGCGGTCGGTTCGCAGATCGCGGCGGCCGCGCGGCCTATTTCGCTGCGCGAAGGGCTGCTGGTCGTGCACGTGAAGAACAACGTGTGGCTGCACGAACTGGTGGCGATGCGCGAAGACCTGCTGCGTCGCGTTCGCAAACACGCGCCGCCGAAACTCGTGCAGGACATCCGGTTCCGCGTCGGCGCGCTCCCCGAACGGGTCGAAGTCCACGCCGCCGCGAAGCATCCGTCGGTGCCGCGCGCGCCGATTCCATACGAGATGGCGCAGACGATCCGTCGCATCGAATCGCCGCGACTGCGAGCGGTGATGCTACGAGTCGCCTCGCGCTGGGCGGCCATCGCGCGGTAGACGTACGCGCATCGGCATGGCGACGACAGACGAACTGATGGGCGTGCTGCGTGAGCACGGCTGGGCCCTCGATGCGAGCGGGCGCTACGTGCGCGGCAAGTGCTCGGTGATGATCATGGGGCACCGCGTGTTCTTCCAGGACGGCGACCCGGCGACCGACTCGGACGACACGGCGGCGACGGTCGGCGGGACGATCCCGGTCGATCGGGCCATCGAGTGGGTGCGGTCGAAGTCGCGGTGATGATGACGCCGAGATCGACCGAACATCGCCGTCACCGCGTTTTCCCCCCGGCAGCTGAAGCTGCGGGCAACGCTTCCAAAGCCTCACGTTTCCCCCGGC
>CBIHQZ010001571.1:0-1780 GCA_966212315.1 uncultured Myxococcales bacterium | reverse complement strand
CGACGACCGTGTCGGCGCCGAGTTGCGCTTCGAACTCGTCGAGTCGCAGGTCGCCTGCGTGCCACGCGACCGCCCGGTCCGTCGTGCTCTCGCGCAGCATCGGGTCGGGCCTCGCGCTCAAAGGATTCGCTCCAGCATGTCGCGCAGCGAGGTCTCGGTGAATGCGAATGGATTGTTGTTCATCCGGTTCGAGCGCGTCCCCAGCCGCACGATGAGATCGACGCCCGCTTCGTCGATGCCGATCTGCGAGAGACGCGTGGGGAGATCGCACCTTCGCATCAGTCCTCGAATTCGCTCGGCGGCGTCGCGCGCGGTGGGCACACCGAGACGATCGCAGAACGCCGCTCGACGGCGCTCCGCATCGCGACGCGCATCCCCCGCGCAGTCCTCGAGTGCGTCGGCATTCAACGTGAGAACTTCCGGAAGCGTGACGCCGACTGCACGTCCGTGCTGCACGCCGAAGTACGAAGTCATCGGGTACGAAAGACTGTGGCACGCAGTAGTCCGCGTGTTGCTGAACGCGAGACCGGCGTCGAGGCTCCCTTGCATCATCGCGCGTCGCGCGTCGCGATCGTCGGGGCGCTTCAGCACGCGTGGCAACGCCTCGAAAATCAGTTCCACCGCGCGAAGTGCATGCGCGTCCGAAGTCGGATTGTGATTCAGGTTGAAGTAGGCCTCGCAGGCTTGCGTGAAGGCATCCATGCCGGTACTCGCGGTCAGTTCGCCCGGCATCGAGTACGTCAGACACGGATCGCAGACCGCAACGTCGGGAAACATCGTCTCGTGTTCGATCGACAGCTTCGTCTTCGACTCGACATCCCAGAACGTCGCAAACGGCGTGACCTCGGACCCGGTTCCCGATGTCGTGGGCACCGCGATCACGACGACGCTCCCGTGATTCTCGATCCGAAGTGCCGGCAGGATCCCCTGCGTGCCGTGCCGAAGGCAGTAGGCAGCGCCCTTGCCGACGTCGATCACGCTGCCACCGCCGACCGCGACGATCGCATCACAACCATCTGCTGCGAGCGGCTCGACGACGGCGAGTAGATCGGCCGGTCGCGGTTGCGGCGGCACGGCCGGGAGCAGTCGCACGCTGCGTCCCTCGAGTGCGAGCGCCAGTCGATCTCGCAGCCCGCTCTCGATCGAACGTCGGCCGGTGAGCAGCGCGACCGTCCGCGCGTCACGAAGCGCAGGCAGACGAGCGAGTGCGTCGAATTGACCCTCGCCGAAGCGAACTTCGGTCGGCATCCGGTAAGTCGGCGTCGGTGCGGTCACGAATTCTCGATTAACATATCGACCCGTAGTTCGGATCGTGTTCGGAGTACTCGCCATGGCGATCGGTCGTGCACGCTCGCTCGTCGAGCGGGCAACAATCGGACAAGTTCGCACGCGATCACCAGGGAGCGAGAGGGCAATGCCATCAAGGAATTGTGCACGGATCGAGGCACGCGAGTTCGCGTCGGCCGCCTCGCGCCCGGAGTCGTGCTGAACGTGGGCTCGAACGCCGTCAATCACGGTCATCGCGATCGAGAAGAAGTCTCTGAGCGGTTTCTTCGCGCACTCGATCAGGCCGGGTTCGATTTCTTCACCGGGGTGCCGTGCTCGCTTCTGGGCCGACTGTGGACGCGCCTCGAGGCACTTCCGTCCGACCGATACGTCTGCGCGGTGCGCGAAGACAGCGCGATCGGAATGGCCGTGGGCGCGTACCTCGGCGGGCGCACGCCCTGCGTGTTGATGCAGAATTCAGGGCTCGGCGTGTCGATGAACGCGCTGTCGTCGT
>CBIHQZ010001570.1:0-1781 GCA_966212315.1 uncultured Myxococcales bacterium | reverse complement strand
ACCGCGCCGTTGCGACATGGTCCGCCGTTGCACAGCGGTGACTCGTCGAAGCGGCGCGCAATCTCGACGATGCGGCGCGCAGGCCACGCGAAGTATTGGCGGTCCGTGGTGCATGCGGTCGGATCGAACGCGCTGCCCTCCTCGCGACAGGATGGTCCGAAGGCGCCGGGGCAGTTCGGTGCCGTCACACCCTGCGCCATCGACGTCGGGCCCTCTGCGCTGGTGATGTGCGCGAGTCCGCTGCTGTCGCGCTGACAGAAGTTCTCGCGATCGGGGCCGGGCACGCCGAGCAGCCCGTCCCACTCGATGAATTCGCCGCGCGTGGGGATCGCGAGCGGCACGCCGGTGATGGCCGTGAACACGATGCGCTCTGGATGTCCCGGCTTCAGTGCGAGCAGTCCGTGGTTCGCATCGCGCGGATCGACATAGCGCTCGAGCCGCCACGTCGGGTCCTGCGGCGAGCATGGCTGGGCGGCATAGAAGCGGCTGTTCAGATCCGGCGAGGCCCACGCGGTCGACGCGGGGTCGTAGACGTCAGTGGCGTCGACGCAGGGCTCGCCGTTGGCGTATCGACAATCGCGCACGGACCCGTCTTCTTCATCCGACAACAGCATGATCGCGAGGAATGCGTTCTCGCGAAGGAAGCCCGCGTTCGGGCTCGAGTTGCCCGCGACGTCACGTGCGTCGTGAATGATCAGCGCGCGGTAGATCGCTTCGAGTTGTGACTCGAGTCCACAGCCATAGCTGAGCCCACCGACGATCGCGGCGTTGCACTGGAAGTCGTGCGTGAACTGCGTCGGGTCGGTCGCGTCGGATGAAAACGTGATGAACGAAGGGAACTGATTCGGGTCCGTGCAGTCGGTGGGACGCGGGTACCCGGGCGGCGCGCCGGACCACGGTTCGTGGCGCGCCATCGCTTGCCCGAAGCGGATCGGGTTGAGCAGCCCGTCGTCGCCGACGTCGCTGTTCGCGCAGACGGGCACGTTACTCCCCGGTGTCCCGAGGTCGGTGGAGATCACGCCGACTCGCAGTGATCGAACCGGCGCGTTGCGGCGTTGCTCGCCCGCTTCGCCCGAGCACGCGTGTGGCTGCGGGTTCGACGCACTCACGCAGGGCGATTCGGTGAGCGTCGCGAGGAGCGCGGGAAGTTGCGTGAGGAACCGCGCGCCGCGCGACGACATCGTGTTCGAGTTGTCGATCTCGACGAGAAGATCGACCTCCGCACCCGCGCGCGTGCACACCTCCCCGTCGCACGCGTCGCTCGCGTCGATGCGCTGCGCGTCGGCACCCGTGACCGACTGCGGACACCCCGCGAGAAGTGCGGTCATCGCGACGACCGACGCGAACCCGCGGCGCCCGTGCTTCGGCTCTTTCCTCATGCTCATGCGGTGCGAATCAATGTCGCATGTTCGCGCCCGATAGAGCGCGACTCGCTCACTCGACGAAGCGCGTGCCGTCGAAGCGCATGCGGAACCGGAAGAAGCGTCCGTCGAAACACGATCGCGCACGCAGCTCGACGTGCCCTCCGCGCGTCGCGACCGCGAGCGGCGGGGAACTCGGACATGGCGTGGTCACCGACGTGTTGATGTCCGAAGCCGCGTTGAGCATCGCGTCGAACGCGAGCGTGAAATGCCCGCCGCGCGCGAGCCACACCATCGTGCGATCGCCACCACCACCGCCGGCGCCCATCTGCGTTGCATCGATGACGGGCGCAGGAAGCTGCCCCGCGACGAGCAGCGGATCGGCGCGCAACTGCGGCGCGAAGAACTCGTCGTAACGCG
>CBIHQZ010001569.1:0-1782 GCA_966212315.1 uncultured Myxococcales bacterium | reverse complement strand
CTTCGTGCCGATGGACGCAATATCAGTGCATTGCGATGCCCGCGAGCGAGCGCCCCGCGGCCTGCAGCGATCCGACCGTGCCGCGCACGATTCAGGAACGCGCGATCAGCTCACCGATCTGGTGGGAGCCGTAGGCGCCGTCTCCCGACACCCTAGTCCGCAATTACGAACTTCTTCGAACTACGAGTCCGCAATTACAGACTGAACGCTTTCACATCCCGGACATCAACCACGTGCCGATCGCAGCGCGGTCGGTTGCCGACAACGGATTGCCCGGCGGGGGCATGTCCGCGCGAACGATCACGCGCATGCGCAACGCGTCCCGGCGCGAGACCCACGACTGATACGTCGAGAGATCGATGTTCGCGATCCCGCCCGGTCGATGGCATTGCGCGCACGAGTTCGAGAAGATCGGCTGGATCGTCGCGCGCCATGCCGCATCGGCGCCCGGCATACAGTTGTCGCAGGCGAGTCGCTGCAACGTCGGCCCGTCGAACACCCACACATCGCCGCTCGGCGACCCTTGCAGCCGCGCGGTGCTCGGCACGTTGCGTCCGTGGGTCACCGCGATGGTGCTGCCGTCGAGAATGCCGAGTTCGCTTCCGCTCACGAACCACACGCGCGAACCGGCCGTCGCGAGCGCCCGAATGCTGCCTCCGCGATAGCGCGGTTCGAGCGCGCCATCGGCGGTCTCGACGTAGATCGTGTCGTCCGTCGCAACCACCAGGCGCCCGCTCGGATCGACCACCGCGCGCGAAGCGCCCGGGAGCGGAAACGAACGGCTCATGGCGCTCGGCGCATCGAGCACGCGCACCATGCCGTCGGCCACACCGACCGCGCGGCCGCCGCCGCCTGCGAGATGCATCGCGTACGAAGCATCGTCGTAGCGCGTGACGGTGGTGCCGTTCGAGAGCGCGAACGCGTTCGGAAGCGAGAACATCACGAAGCCGCCACCGAGCGGCGACGCTTGCTGTACGTCGACGCCCGCGAGCCCGTAGCGATCGCTGATGGCCTCGAGCGCCATGTCCGCGCGCAAGCGATGCATCTGCCCCATCGCATCGATGCCGACCACCCACGCCCCCGATCCGTCGGCTGCTGGCAGGGTTACCGCCGTGCGCCAGTTCCGCACCGAGCTGTCGTTCAGTGCGACCACACCTTCGGAGAACACGGTCGTCCCGGTGTCGGAGAAGAGCACCAGGCTTGCGCCTTCCTCGACGATCGCCGCGGGCGTCCCGATCTGCATCGAGGTCGAGTTCCACGCGACGGTGCGAACGGTGAGTTCCGTCGGTGTCGGCAGCGCGCCCGGAGGCTCGGAGATCTGCCCGCTGCAGGCGGAGAGCAGCGCTGCCAATGCGATGGAACCGAGCGAGAGCGTTGTCCGCATTACGCCGTCCGGAGAAGTGCGGGGACGTGCTCGCCGTCGCGCAGGTACTTCCGATAGTCGACGCCGAACGCTTGCAGAAAGGTGCAAAGCACGTCGGGCGGCGAGATCGGTCGCATGCCGTCGCTGAACATCCCGGCGTCTTCGGGGAGAAGCTGTTCGTGATCGGTGCTGCCGTACACGAAGTTCGAGCGGAACCGCGGCGAGATGATCAGCGTCGAGTTGTTCGGATAGTGGTCGCGACCGAGCGCGAGATTGATCTGCGGCGTTCGGCAGAAATCACTGAACACCATGATGTGGGTGTGCGCCGAGAGTCGCTCGCCCATCAGGGTCGGATGTGGCGTCGCATCGAGCGTCACCAGCAGCTGGGCGCCCCCGGCGATCAGCTTGGCGGCTTCCTT
>CBIHQZ010001568.1:0-1782 GCA_966212315.1 uncultured Myxococcales bacterium | reverse complement strand
CACCCACTGCTGTGCGTGCGCGAGCGTCTTGTGCGGCGCGGAGAGCACGCGCACGCCGCCCGAGCGCTTCGGCACGGTGAAGTTCACGTAGTGAATCCGCTCCATCGCGTCGGCGTGGAAACACAGCCAGCGCAGTCGCGGGATGCTCAGCCCGAGCACCTTCGCGACATCGGCGGGCGTCGAGAGAATCGGCAATCCGCGCGCAGTGAGTGCTTCCAGATTCGAACGACGATCCGCGAGACCGGCCGACACGCCGCGACCGAGAAACACGATGTCCTCGACGCGACGGCGGGCCACGCTCTCGACACGCTTGCGTTCACGCTCGGCTGCGAGTCGCTTCTGTTCCGCCTTGCGTGCGATGCGCTGCCGTCGCTGCTCTGCGATCGCGGCATCCGCGGTCTTCGCGGCGACCTGATGCGCGTCGAATCGCGCGCGCTGCGTGCGCCGCCAGAACGATGCGTACTTCTGCCATTGATCACCGACCTGATGGATCTCCGCGATCTGCTGCTCGGTGAGCAATCCGCGCAGGATCAATCCGCGGTCGATCAGCGCGGTGCGTTCGTCGCTCTGCGGCGGGATGGTGTCGGTGCGACCGATCCACGCGGTGCGCCATGGATTGATCTTGAGCGCGCGCTTGCGCAGTTCATCCGCCGCGAGACCGAGGATGCCCGGCGCGGCGAACGGATTCTGCGGTGCGCGATACGGCGGCGCGCCGAGGAACGGGGCCGGTGGTTGCTGCGACGATGCTTGCATCGGCACGCGCGGCATCGCGGCGGGCGCGGGCCGGGGCGAAGACATCGCGCTCGACGGTGTCGACTCGACCGCGTGATAGACGAAGCAAGGCGCCGGCGCGCTACGCCACGTCTTGCTGTAGTCGAACGGCGCGAAGAACTGCTGCTCCCACAACCGCTCGAGCACGTCCGCGACGACATTGAAGTCGTTCGCGGTCCACGCGCCGGGCGCGAGCGCTTCCGCCACGTTGTTGGCCGCGATGCTGCCGCGCGCCTTCAACGACTCGAGCGCGATCGCGCGAACACGGTTCTCGAGATCCTTCGACGGCATCGCCGCGAACGACCCGGGTGCGGGCGTCGGTGATGCACCGAAGAAGGTTTTGACCTTGTCCCAGAACCCCATCGTTACGAGCCTCGTACGTCCAATCCTTCAAGGAAGCTCCGAACACGCCCGACTACTTGCTGTGGACCGCGATCGATCACCCAGGGCGCCGGCACCCATCGCATCTGGAACGCCCGCGTTGTCTTGGGCAGATGCGATGGGTGCAAAGGCGACCAAAAGAAAATCGGTTGCGGGGTCGCTTGGTGGTGCAGTCTCCGTCGCGGCGGAACACCGCGGCATGATGGGCTCGTGCGGTTCGGGGCCTCCTCGAAAGATTGGACGCGCTTCGTTCGTTGCATAACAGATTCCCGTTCGCACCGCGCGCGCGGGAACGATCCATTCGTCGTCACGTTCGCTGTGCCGGTCCTCGCGCGCTCATGCGCAACGCGAGCAGGTGACGGCACGGTCCCGCGCGCAGCTTGTTCTTGAAGAACACGCGGCACGTGCACTTGGCGCGCGTGAAGCGATCGTCGGCATCGAGCAGTGTCTCGCACGAGGTGTTGTCGACCGTGCCGACCAGCAGCCGCCGCCCGCCATCGAGCCATTCCTCGCGCGAGAGTTTCACGCGACCCTCGCGCCACGCACGCCGACCTTCGGTGAGTTCGGCGTTCTCCGGACCGAGCACCGCTTCGCTCACCACCAGTTGCGGATGCGCCCCTTCGGCCACGG
>CBIHQZ010001567.1:0-1785 GCA_966212315.1 uncultured Myxococcales bacterium | reverse complement strand
CCCTTTGCTCCCACGACGCTCGCAGGGCTGTCGGAGCGGCTCCTCGTGTCGCACCACGACAACAACTATGGCGGCGCGGTGCGCAAGCTGAACGAGATTCGTCAGCAGCTCGCGAGCGCCGATCCGACTCACGCGGGCGGCTACTGGAGCGAGTACGGCTCGCTGCGCTCGGCCGAACTCGCGGCGCGGAACAGCTCTCTGCTCCACGAGATGTACTTCGCGAACCTCGCGAACGGACAGACCCCGTCGGCCGACATCACGCAAGTGATCAATCAGCGCTACGGCTCCATGGATCGATTCGTGGCGCAGCTCCGGGGCTGCGCAGCCGCGTCGAACGGCTGGGTCGTGCTGGTCGCCGATCCCGCATCGCAGACGCTCGATCTCGTGCAGACCGAGGGACACGCCTTCGGCTCCTGGGAGGCCGCACCGCTGCTCGTGCTGGACCTGTTCGAACACGCATACGCAATCGACTACGGCGCCAACAAGAACGGCTATCTCGATGCGTTCTTGCGCAACGTGAACTGGAACGAGGTCCGCACGCGCACGACGCGCGCCGTGTCGCGGCTCTAACGCGAGCCGATGCCGAGCGCGACCGCCACATCTGCGCTTCGAGAAGGCGCCACGTTGGAAGCGCGCGGCATCTCGCTGACACGTGGCGGGCGCCGCGTGCTGGACGGCGTCGATCTCGATGTCCGTGCGGGCGAGTTCGTCGCATTGATCGGACCGAACGGCGCCGGCAAGACCACGCTCCTCGAATGTCTCGTGGGGCTTCGTCGTCCCGAGCGCGGTCGGGTCTCGTTCGACGGGCGCGCGCTGGAGCGCTTCGCCGATCGGTGCCGCGCGTTTTCGTTCATGCCGGACGACGCCGAGTTTCCACCCGAGGTGACGGTTGCCGAACTGCTCGCGCATGCACAGCGGTTCGGCGGCGCGCCGGCCTCGCTCGCGTCCGAACTCGAGATGCGACTCGGCATCGCGCCGTTGCGGTCTGCACGCGGCGCAGCCCTCTCGCGCGGAGAGAAGCGGCGCGTCGCGCTGTTTCAAGCGTTTGCAACCGGCCGTCCGATCGTCGTCCTCGATGAGCCGTTCGGCGCGTTCGATCCGCGACAACTCCGTGACGTGCTCGATCTCGTCCGCAGTCGCACGTCCGCCGGTGTGTCGGTGATCGCCAGCGTGCATCAGATGTCCGACGCCGAGAAGATCGCCGACCGCGTGCTGCTTCTGAACGCAGGGCGCGTGGTGGCCTTCGATCGCATCGATGCACTGCGCGCACGCGTCGGTCGTCCCGGTGCGACGTTGGAAGAGCTGTTTCTGGTGCTGCTCGAGTCCACGCGCGAGGCACTCGATGCTTCGACGTGAACTCGCGATCGTGTTTCGCGCCCGTCTCACGTGGCTGACCGCAGCGCTCGCAGCGCTTCTCGTGGGCCACGGTTACGTGCTCGCCGTCGACGTCTTCAGTTCGGGCTCACGCTCGGTGCACCAGAACGTTCTCATGGCGCGCGAGTTCGATCCGCTGCTCGGCGTCGTCCGACCAGTGCTCGGCGGTTTGTATCTCGCGGTGTCGCTGCTTCTGCCGGCCGTCGCCGCGCGGGGGCTCGCCGTGGAAAAGGAACGCCGCAGCTTTCGCCCGCTCGTTCATGCGACCGCTGCGCCCGCACGCGTGGTGCTCTCGAAGTATGTCGCGTCACTGGCCGGTGCGACGCTGTTCATGACCGCCCCGCTGGTCGTGCTCATCGACTGGCGACTCGCGGGCGGACATCTGAATGCTCGCGAGACTGCCATCGCCGT
>CBIHQZ010001566.1:0-1785 GCA_966212315.1 uncultured Myxococcales bacterium | reverse complement strand
GTCGGAGGGAGAGGGGCGAGCGGCAGCTGGGGTGAGGTCTCGCCGGGCCTTCGACTGGTGTAGCGTGGTGCGGAGGCGGGACGATGCTGCAGCAACGAATCACGACGCTCGTGTGGATCGCAATCGGACTCGCGGCGTGCGCGCCCGGGACCCTGGTGCAGAACGACGGCGCGATCGACAGCGCGACCACCGACACCGCCACGGCGGACGCGGGGCTCGACTCGGGTGCACCGGTCGACATCGATGCCGATCTCACGCCCGACATGCTTCCCGACGGCGATGACGCAATCGTCGACGCCGCCGTCCCCGACATTCGCATCGGCGGGCAGGCGCGCGTGACGGCGACCGCCCTCAATCTTCGGAGCGGGCCGACGACCTCGGATTCGATCATCACGTCGATGCCGTGCGGCACGACTGTCGACATCGTGGGCGGGCCGATGAACAACTGGTGGAACGTTCGCTACAACACGAACACCGGCTGGTCGTCGGGCACGTATCTCATCGAAGCGAGCGCGTTCGATCCTGCGGTGTGCGAGATGCCGGCGATGACCGACGCGGGGACGATGGCCGACGGCGGCACGATGTCGACCGAGGTCGCGACCATCTTCCAGCTCGCGCGTTCGGGCGTGGGCTACTCGTACTACTGGGGCCATGGCTCGTGGTCGACGACGGGCGGCACTCACGGAAGTTGCTCGGGCTCGTGCCCGGGATGCACGCACACGGGCGTGTACGGCGCCGACTGCTCGGGATTCGTCGCGAAGGTGTGGCAGATCCCGACGCCGTCGCCGGTGACGACGGATCGGCATCCGTACAGCACGTACAACTTCGTGAACTCGACCACGCACTGGTCGCGCGTGAATCGCAGCTCGGTGCAGCCGGGCGACGCGCTCACGTACAACACCAACGGCGCGGGGCATATCTTCCTCTACGAATCGCAAGACCCGTGGGGATCGATGTGGGCGTTCGAAGCGCGCGGATGTGCGACCGGCATCGTGCACAACATCCGGACCGCGAGCAGCGCGTACATCGCGATTCGGCGGGAAGGGCTGTAGGACAGACCCCTCCCCCCGCTCGCGTGACTTGCTACGAAGCTCGCATCGCGCGGGGCGATCCATCGCGTTGAATGCATCCCCCTGTCAGCGCCCGAATCACGCCACCATCGTTCCAGCCCCTCTTTCGACGACGCCTGCGGCCGCACGTCACGCGCTGGCGTCGGAGGGAGAGGGGCGCGCGGAGCGCGGGGTGAGGTCTGCGTCATCGCGGGTAGAAAACAAAGCCCACCTCCGCCAGGACCGCTACGCCGGGCGACACCACCGAGCCCGCCTCGTTGCGCGCGTACCCGACAACTTCGAAGAACGGTCGCAGCACGAACAGCAACCCGAACGCGCGCTCCGGGAACAACCGCTCGACGCCGATGCGCGCGGGAATACGCAACGCGATCTTGGTCGGATGCGTGCGATCGAAGCGCCCGCCGACGCCGTAGTCGCCGCCGACTTCGAGACCGAACGCGAGGATTGCCCGCCAGCGCGGATCGGCGAAAGGGCGGTCGAAGTCGTAGAGCGCGCCGAGACTCGCGAACACGAGTGAGCCGTCATCGCTCGGTGCGCGTGGAGCGAGTGCGAGCGCGCCGCTGAGGATCGTGTTTCCGAGCTGCGAATACAGATCGATCGAACCGTGGTCTCGCGGAAGGAAGACGCGGACTTCCAATGTGCCGAAGTCGGCCTGCGGCCCGAGCGCGATCGTCGGCGGCACGAGGGTGGGGATGACGTTGTACGAGAACCCGCC
>CBIHQZ010001565.1:0-1787 GCA_966212315.1 uncultured Myxococcales bacterium | reverse complement strand
GTCGTACCCCTTCACCGTGGCGGCGGGGGTCGTGGCGTGCCAGGCCACGTCGACCTGCGACGGCTCCGGCGGCTGCGTCGTCGCGAACCGCGCCGACGGCGCGGCATGCACGGACGATGGCAACGCATGCACCGCCGACACGTGCAGCGCCGGTGGATGCACGCACACGCCGTTGGCGAATGGCACCTCGTGCGGCAGCTCGCTCGTGTGCGTCTATGCGTCGTGCATCGCGTTCTCGCAGTGGGATTGCATCGACGGCTACTCGTGCGGCGCCAGCACGCACTGCTGCGGACTCCCGCAGGGCTCGCACGGCTGCACGCCGAACGGCGTCCAGTGCTTGTAGGCTATCGCGCGCGATCGAGAGCTGCGGCGTCGCGATCGGCCCGCGATCTCGGCATGACCTGAAGGTTCGCGATTGCCATGACTCGGACTCGCAGACTCGGCGGGAGCCTCGCCCCTCACCGATACTTCTTCGCCAGCTTCCGCAGCCACGAGTTGTGCACCTTCGCCTTCGCGGCGGCGCGCATGAAGTCCCCGTCGAACCGCTTCAGCACCGCGTCGACGAACTCGCGCTCGAATCGTTCCACCACACGTTCCTTCGCAGCTGCATACCCGTTCATCAGATCGCCCGGTTCGAGCACCGTGGTCACCGTCGGCGGCAGCGACGCATCGCGCTCCGCGCCTTCGCCTTGCGACGCGCCCGCGTTCACCACGCCGCTCACCCGCCCCACCGCCTCCTCACCGAGCGCCGCGGGCCACCCGAGCACCGACGCGCGCTCCACCATGTTCCGCAGGTCGCGCACGTTCCCCGGCCACGGCCGCGCCACGAGCTTCTCCATCACGTCGGGCGGCACCGGTTCATCGCGGCGCGCCGTCACCATGTGCTCGACGATCAGCGGAATGTCCTCGGCCCGATCGCGCAGCGGCGGCACGCGCAGCGGGATCACCGCGAGGCGGAAGTACAGGTCCTCGCGGAACTCACCGCGGTTCACCAGCTCGCGCAGATCGCGCCACGACGCGGCGACGACGCGCACGTTCACCTTGCGGTAGTCGGTCTCGCCGAGACGCTTGATCGTCCCCGACTCGAGCGCGCGCAACAGGTTCGCCTGCTGCTTCGGCGGCAGCTCGCCGACCTCGTCGAGGAACAACGTTCCGCCGTCGGCGCGCTCGAACGCACCCGCGCGCGGTGCGAGCGCGCCGGTGTACGAACCCTTCGCGTGGCCGAACAGCTCGGACTCGGCGATCTCGGCGTGCAGCGAGCTGCAGTCGACGGTGACGAACTCGTGCGTCGCGCGCGGCGAGTGGTCGTGGATCGCGCGCGCGACCAGCTCCTTGCCGGTGCCGGTCTCGCCGTGGATGACGACCTTCTCGTGGCTGCGCGCGATGGCGTCGATCTGCGCGAAGAGCCCGCGCATGAGGGCGCTGCGCCCGATGAGACGCCCGTAGCGCTCGCTCGGCCAGAGCGCGGCGGCGACGGTCTCGGGCGCCTGGCGGATGGTGAGTTCGACGGGGCCGAGGCGGATGCGGAGATCGTCGGCGGCGACGATGCGATGGATGCGGATCGCGCCGCAGAAGGTGCCGTTGGTGGTCGCGAGATCGCGGATGGCGACGCCGGCGTCGGTGGGCTCGAGTTCGAGGTGCACGCGCGAGACGTGCGAGTCGGCGATGACGATGGTGCACGCGGGGCCGGAGCCGACGGTCGCGGGGCCGGCGAGGGTGGCTTCGTGCGCGCCGGTGGTGTCGGTCCACGAGAGGTGCGCGACGCGCTGGCGGCGCGAGTCGGGGAG
>CBIHQZ010001564.1:0-1792 GCA_966212315.1 uncultured Myxococcales bacterium | reverse complement strand
TGCCCGGACGATGCAGCACTTTCACGCGCGCGTCGGCCGCGGCGATGTCGTCGGCGATCTGCCCTGTGCCGTCGGGTGAGTTGTCGTCGATGACGAGCACGTCGACCGTCGGTGCGACAGCGAACACCTGATCGAGAAAGACGCGAAGGTTGTCCCGCTCGTTGTATGTGGGCGTGATGATCAGAATCCGGCGGGCCATGCGGCGCGGGAGGTTAGACGCGCCGTTCCGACGCGGCAAGACAGGAGTGCGAGACACGACGCAATCGCGACGTGTAGTCTCGCCGCCGCGCGCATGCGTCGTACTTCGTCGCTGATTGCAGCTGTTTCGTGCGCCCTCGCCTGTGGCGCGTTTCGATCGACCGCCCTCGCCTCGCCGCAGGATCTGTTCTCGTACGGACCGCGCAGCGGTGCGATGGGCGGCCTCGGCGCGACGTTCGTGGACGACTACGCCGCGGTGCACGCAAACCCCGCCGGGCTATCGCGCGCACGCGAACGATCGTTCTCGCTCGGATACCTCGGCGCGCAGTTCGCGCTCTGGACCGCCATCGGCAACGGCCCGCATCAACCGCTCTACTCGGACCGTGCGCGCGCGACCACCATCGGCCTCACGCTTCCGCTGCCGTTCGGCGGCGTCCTCCGTAACCGCATCGCGATCGGTCTCGGCTTCTACACGCCCACCGCCGTCGTCGTGCGTGGACGCATTCTCCGCCCCGAAACGCCGCAGTTCTTGAACCTTCCGGACCGCGCGCAGTCGGTCGCGCTGCAGCTCGGCGTCGGTGTCGACGCAGGACACGGCCTGCGACTGGGCGTCGGTTTCGCGGCGCTCGCGGCCATCGTCGGCAGCGTGCTCATCGCGCAAGACACCACTGGGCGCGTGGGCTCGCGCGTCGACAATCAACTCGTCGCCAGCTACGCGATGGTCGTCGGCGCTTCGTACGAACGCGGTCCGTTCCGCATCGCCGCGACGTTTCGCGATCAGCTCATCGCGCGCTTCGGCGTGCGCATCGAAGCCCGGGACATCGGGCTGCCGCTCCCCGCGTTCAACATCGCCGGCATCGCGCAATACGACCCGCGCCAGGTCGCGCTCGAAGCGGGGTACGTGCGCGGACCGTGGACGTTCGCACTCGGCACGACGTTCAAGCAGTGGAGTGAATTTCCAGGGCCGCTCGTCGCGACGACCGACAACAGCAAGCCGCCGATCCCCGCCGGATTCCACGACACGTGGGTGCTGCGCATGGGCGCCGAGTACACGCACGACTGGCGCACGAGTCGCGTCTCCGTCCGCGCGGGTTACTTCTACGAGCCCACGCCCGCACCGCTTGCGCAGTGGACCGCGAACTATCTCGACAACGATCGGCACGCGATCACGTTCGGCGCGGGTCTCAGTGCGGTTGCGTTCGGCACGCGCCTTTCGATGGAAACGTTCGCGCAGATCCATCTGCTCGCCGACCGTACCAACGTGAAGTCCGCACTCGTCGCGATGGACGCGATCGGCGCGCCGTCGATCACCTCGGGCGGCGCGATGTTCGTGCTCGGCGTGAACGCGGGGGTGTCGTTTTGAACGCGCGCGCATCGCTCGCGATGACGGCATCGCTCGCGGCATTCGTCGCGTCGCGCGGTGCATTCGCATCACCGGCAGGCACGTACGGATTCGGCTCGCGCGCGAGCGCACTCGAGGGCGCGGTCACCGCCGACGTGCAGGACTTCTCGGCCAACTACTACAACCCGGCCGGCCTCGTTCGCGGCGATCGCCTGCGCATCGATCTCGGGTACTTCTACGCATCGCACGCAC
>CBIHQZ010001563.1:0-1793 GCA_966212315.1 uncultured Myxococcales bacterium | reverse complement strand
TCGATCCGTCCCACCGTCGTCACGTGCCACGCGGCGAGCGCGTACTGCTTGATGCGATCGAGCTTCTTGATGTCGACGTCGGGCGCGCGCTTCCGGATCTCGTCGCGGAAATGCATGACGCGCGGGAGCACCGTACCGACCATGAACACGCCTGCGGTCACGTCGTAGTTCGGACGTCCGGCGCGTTCGATCGGCACCGCCACCGCCTCGTCGCGCACCGCGCCCACCGCACTCTCGCCATCATTCCCATCCCCCAGCCCCGGAACCGACGGAACCTTTTCCTTCTCGATGATCGACTTCGACATGGAATCCCCTCGCCTTCGTTCGATTGCTCGCGTCACGACCGACCGGAACACGCGCGCGACCGCATTGTCGCCGCCCCGAAACCACCCCTCACGAACCCCACCGCCCCTGCCCCGCCCCAGCCGTGATCCGGGCACGCTATCGCCGGCGCCGGACCGACAGCAAGGTGAATCCGCTCGATTCAATCATCACATCGGTCGATACTCGGTGGTCGAAAGCGGGGCGCGTTCATGATCTCCATGATCGAAATGATTTCCACCTTCAGTCCGCTCACCGACGGAACTATTGGCTGGCCGCAACCATCCTTCTTCCTCCCCCGGGGGAGGAAACACGCATGACCACGGACTTCCTCATCGGCGGCTGCCGCGCCGCCGACGCCAGCGGCGCCTCGCGCGAACTTCACCTCCCCGCGCATCATTTCACCACCCACGGGGTGATCGTCGGAATGACCGGGAGCGGAAAGACCGGATTGATCACGGTCCTCGTCGAAGAAGCCATTCGCAACCAGGTCCCGGTCCTGATGATCGACGTGAAGGGCGATCTTCCGAATCTATTGCTCTCGTTTCCGGGATTGAGTCCCGAAGAGTTTCGCCCCTGGATCGACGAACCCTCCGCGCGTCGCGCCGGAAAGACGGCCGACGCCGTGGCGGTGGAAACGGCCGCCGCCTGGCGCGCGGGTCTGGCGCGATTCGACATCGGACCCGACGAGGTCGCGGCGTTCGCGCAGGGCATCGCGCCGCGGGTGATCACGCCGGGGACGAACTCGGGTGAACTACTGCACGTGCTCTCGGCGCTCGAGATCCCCTCGCCCCTGTGGTCCACCGACGTGCAGGCCGCGCGCGAATCGCTGAGCGCGTCGATCTCGCTTTTGCTGCGCCTGGTGGGGCGCGATCCCGATCCGACCAAGAGTCGCGATCACGTGGTGCTCAGCGTGTTCGCGGAGCGACGATTGCGCGCGGGCGAGAAGTCCGACGTCGCGGCGCTGCTCGGCGATCTCGAAGCGCCCCCGCTCGAGACCATCGGCGCGATGGCGATCGACGACTTCCTCTCGAAGCGCAAACGCCACTCGCTCGCGACCGCGCTCAACACGCTGCTCGCGTCGCCGACGTTCGAGTCGTGGCGGCAGGGTGTGCCGCTCGATGTGGGCGCGTGGCTCGCACCGCGCCCCGACGGCAAGACGCCGGCCGTGATCGTGAGCGTCGCGCATCTCGATCAGGACGAGCGCGAGCTGGTGCTCGGCGTGGTACTGGAAGAGCTGCTCGCATGGGTGCGCACGCAGAAGGGCACGAGCGATCTGCGCGCGCTGGTGGTGTTCGACGAGGTGTACGGCTATCTCCCGCCGCATCCGCGCAACCCGCCGACGAAGCGTCCGTTGATCGAGCTGATGAAGCAGGCGCGCGCATTCGGGGTGGGCGTGCTGGTGGCGACGCAAAATCCGATGGACGTGGATTACCGCGCGCTCAGCAACGCGGGGCTGTGGTTCGTGGGGC
>CBIHQZ010001562.1:0-1795 GCA_966212315.1 uncultured Myxococcales bacterium | reverse complement strand
TGAACGCCGCGCCCGAATTGCCGCCGGCGCCGTACACCTGACTGATGACGAGCCCCACGGCGTCGATCGGTCCAGCGTCGATGCCCGTGTCGATCGAAGCGTCCGTACCCGTCGATCCCGAGTCGACGCCGGTGTCCGTCGTGGCGTCGGGCGATGCCGCATCGATCTCGACGTCGGTCCCTGCGTCGAACCCGCCGCCGGCATCGGCGCCCGCGTCCATCGCCACATCGGGCGCACCCGCGTCCGTGCCCGCGTCGACGCTCACGATCGAGCAGTCGTTCACCGCCGTCGCACTGTTGCGCGGCGTCGCCGACAATGCGGGATTCTCGAAGTCCGCGCGATTGTCGTTCGTGTCGATGCACCCTGCGCCACGGCGCTGCGAAGACTCGGCGGCCATCGTCGCTGCCGTCGCGGGACCGGTGCCTTCGTACTCGCTCGCGGTCGCGCCGTAGCCGACGTAGTCGACCACGTCGGTCTGCGTGCAGACGCCCGACGTGCACGGAATTGCCGTCGTTCCGTTCACGAGCGCGACGCGACCGGCGCTGGCGCCGAGGTTCACCATCGTGTTCGTGAGATCGGCGGCGGGGAGCGTTCCGCCGGTGGTGCCGCCTGCGAGCGACACGAGGAAGTAGCGCCCGGGCTCGACGACGACATCGGGCAACGCGACAACGCCCGACGCGTTGAAGTTCCCCGCGGCGCTCGCGTACTGGATCGAGAGGCCGCGCAACGACACCGCGCTCGTTCCGCGGTTGAAGAGTTCGACGTAGTCGTTCGTGTACGCGGCGCCCGAGTTGCCCCCGCCGCCGTAGACCTGACTGATCACGAGTCCGGTCGGATTCGTCGTCGCTGCATCGACGACATCCATCGGCGCAACGACGTCGACGCCTGCGTCCATGGCTGCATCGACTGGCGCGTCGGTGCCCGTGTCGGCTGCCACGTCGGCCGCGACATCCTGGCCGGCGTCCGTGCCGCCCGTGGCGCAGACCTGCACCGCGGTCGCGGTGTTGCGCGGGTTCACGGCGACGACGGGCGTCTCGAAGTCGGCGCGGTTGTCGTCGGATTCGGTGCATCCGGTGCCGCGTCGTTGCACCGAGGTCGTGTTGTTCGACGGTGCGGTGGCCGCGCCCGCGCCTTCGAACTGCGATGCGGTCGCACCGTAGCCGACGAGATCGATCACGTTGGTCAGCGTGCAGACGCCGCTCGTGCACGGAACCGCGGTGGTGCCGTCGACGAGCGCCACCTTGCCTGCTGTGCCCGACATGTTGATCGCGGCGCTCGACGCATCAGCGGTCGGCAATGCTGCGCCCGTAGCGCCGCCGGCGAGGGCGACGAGAAAATACTGGCCCGCAGCGAGCGTGGTGTTCGGCAGCGCGACGACCGCGGACGTCTGAAAGTTACCGGCCGCGCTCGCGTACTGCACCGAGAGGCCGGCGAGCGAAACGGGCGCTGCGCTGCGGTTGAAGATCTCGATGAAGTCGTTGCGGTAGGTCGCGCCGCTGTTGCCGCCGCCGCCGTAGACCTGACTGATCACGAGTTCGCCTGACAACCGCGCCTCGAGCACGACCTGGGTCTCGCCGTCTGTTCGCGGCGCGCAGGCGACGAACGGAACACAGAGGGAAAGCAGAACGAGTGCGGGTGAGAGGCGTGCGGGCACGAAGCGGCGGAGCGACATGCGCGCAAGGAGACGGTGCGCGGGGGGCGCGGTCAAGGGCGATGGATAGTGCCGAGATACCTCACCCCCGCTGCCGCGCGCCCCTGTCTTAGGCAAGTAGCAGGGTGCCTTTTTCGTGCGTTG
>CBIHQZ010001561.1:0-1796 GCA_966212315.1 uncultured Myxococcales bacterium | reverse complement strand
AATAGCGCCGCAGGAAGAAATGCGCGAGGAGCGGGATGTCGCTCTTTCGATCGCGCAGCGGCGGGATCTGGAGGGTGATGACGTTGAGCCGGTAGAACAGGTCTTCGCGGAACTGGCCCTTCTTCACGCGCTCGCGCAGATCGACGTTCGTCGCGGCGATGACCCGCACGTCGACCTTGAGGGTCTCGTTGCCGCCGACGCGCTCGAACTCACGCTCTTGCAGAAAGCGAAGCAGCTTCACCTGCGTCGCCAGCGGGATCTCGCTCACTTCGTCGAGAAAGAGCGTGCCGCCGTCGGCCTGCTTGAATCGCCCTTCGCGACGCCCGATCGCGCCCGTGAACGCACCGCGCTCGTGCCCGAACAACTCGCTCTCGAGCAAGCTCTCCGCCAGCGCCGCGCAGTGCAGTCGAACGAACGGCATCG
This sequence comes from uncultured Myxococcales bacterium, assembly GCA_966212315.1. Taxonomy (GTDB): domain Bacteria; phylum Myxococcota_A; class Polyangia; order Polyangiales; genus CBIHQZ01. The sequence goes on along the minus strand of CBIHQZ010001561.1, from coordinate 1,373 downwards.
CCGCGCGCGTCGAGTGCCGGTGCAGGGCCGCGGCGATCAGTTCTTTGCCCGTGCCGCTCTCGCCCGTGATCAACACGCTCGAGCGCGAGGGTGCAACCTGCTCGATCGTTCGCAGCATCTCGCGCATCGACGCGTGCTCGCCGACGATGTGTTCGAACGCGTTGCGCTCGCGGAGTCGTTCGCGCAGCACCGCGGTTTCGGCGCGCAGGCGAGCCTTTTCCATCGCGCGATCGACCACCGCGAGGATCGTCGTCGGATCGAGGGGCTTGGTGAGATAGTTCTCGGCGCCCTTCTTGATCGCATCGACGGCGCTGTCGATCGTGCCGAACGCGGTCATCACGACGACGACCGACGTGGGGCTCGCGGTGCGCACTTCGTCGAGCAGACCGATGCCGTCGAGACCCGGCATCTTCAAGTCCGTGAGGATGAGATCGGGGGCGAACCCTCCGAGCTTCCCCAGCGCTTTGAAGCCATCCGCCGCCGTCTCTGTCTCGTATCCCTCTTCACGAAGGATCTCCGACAGTGCGGATCGTGCGTTGGCCTCGTCGTCGACGATGAGAATCTTGCCTTTGCTCTCGGACATCGTTCGGTATCTGGAGTCTACACGCCGACGTTGCGAGGGTCGCGTCGCTCGTGACTCACGCGATCATCGCGATTGCGCAGCATGCTTGCGTCGCCCGCCACCTCGTCGTACCTCGGACCTCGTGAGTGAACGCGACGAGCGCGATTCCGAAGTGCACGAGAAGGCCGCCCCGGCGGCGCCGTCCGACAGTCCCGCCGCGGTTCCGGCGGGCGACGGCAAACTCGATCTCGAGCCCGTCGGTCGCAACCCGCGGTTCGTCATACGACTCGTGCTCGCGCTGCTGGTCGGGCTCATTGCCGCAGCGTTCGTCGGCATGAAGCTCAAGGGCGTGGCGGCGAATTGCGGAGCGGGGCTCGTCCGGCCGGGCGAGTCGGTCGTGCCGGCGAGCGAGTCGCAACCCGACGCCGGGCGCTGATCGCAGGGACCGGGCTGCATGCCAGACACGAACGAAGCGAAGAGAGAGCGGAGCGCGTAATGGGCGAGATTCTCGACGGCAAGGCACTGGGCGAATCGCTGCGCGCGAAGGTCGCCGAGCAGGTGGTGGTTTTTCGCGAGCGGACGGGACGCGTGCCCGGCCTCGAGGTCGTGCTCGTCGGCGACGATCAAGCGTCGCAGGTGTACGTGCGCAACAAGGCGAAGCAGTGCGAAGCGGCGGGAATGCGCGGCGTGGTGCACCGCATGGACGCGGCGACGACGCAGGCGCAGTTGCTCGCGATGGTCGCGGAACTCAACGCGCGTGACGATGTCGACGGGATCCTCGTGCAGCTTCCGTTGCCGAAACACATCGATG
>CBIHQZ010001560.1:0-1802 GCA_966212315.1 uncultured Myxococcales bacterium | reverse complement strand
GAGATGGTGGGCGTGCGGGACCAGGCGCCGGAGCGCACGCAGGGAGCCGCAGACCTGCGAGCACGCGCGTTCACGCTCCTCGATCGCGCCTACGACGAAGTCCGCCGCGCGATCGCGTTCCTCCGCTGGCACGAGGAGGACGTCGACGTGATCGCGCCGCCGCTCCGCACGCACGTGGGGCCGCGCCCGAAGGCGGCCGACAAGGAGCCGGATGTCGCGCCGACGACGGCACCGGCGACGCCCGCGAAGAAGGACGACGTGGTGACGGTGCGCCGCGAGGACGCGCCGGTGAATGCGCCTGCGTCGAGCGGTCTGCCGAAGAGCGACCCGTATGGGCGCGAGTGAGTGAGTGAGTGGTGATTGCGGCGCTGTCGCGGGTCCAGCGAGCCCGCGACAACGCGGCCTTCAAACGTAAACGTAAACGTCCCTCGTATACGTAAACGACGTCACCGCGCCTTCACCCGCGGCCTCTCCATCGCGCCACCACAGCCCATTTTTCACACTGCAACGGTGATCCCCATGAACGCCTCCACACTGTTTCTCGGTTCCACGGTTCCCACGCACGGCAATGGCGACCCGTCCGCGTTCGCCCTCCGGAGCGAAGACCTCGTCACCCATGCCGCCATCCTCGGCATGACCGGCAGCGGCAAGACCGGACTCGCGATGGTGCTCGTCGAAGAAGCACTGCGCGCGAAGATCCCGGTGCTCGCGATCGACGTGAAGGGCGATCTGCCGAACCTCCTTCTCACGCTCGCCGCGAGCGACGCGTCGCAGTACCTCCCGTGGGTCGACACCGCGCGAGCGGAACGCAATCACGTCGCGTGCGACACGGTCGCATCGCGCATGGCCTCCGAGCGCGCCGCCGATCTGCATCGTTGGAATCTCGGCGACGCGGAGATCGCGCAGTACGCGGCGTCCATCGCACCGCGCGTGCTCACGCCCGGAACATCCGCCGGCGAGATGCTCCACGTGCTCTCGTCACTGGAGCGACCGTCGCCCCTCTGGGAGACCGACGTCGAAGCCGCGCGTGCTTCGCTCTCGGCATCGATCTCACTCGTGCTGCGCCTCGTCGGCCGCGACGCCGATCCCGCCCGCAGTCGCGATCACGTCGTGCTCTCACGCTTCGCCGAGGCGCGCCTCCGCAAGGGCCGCCCGGCCGATCTCGCGTCGCTGCTCCACGACCTCGCGGAACCGCCCGTCCTCGAGATGGGCGCGATGACCCTCGACGACTACCTCACCGAACGCGATCGGCGCTCGCTCGCGACCGCGCTCAACACACTCCTCGCGTCGCCGACGTTCGAGAGCTGGCGCACCGGCAGTCCGCTCGATGTCGGCGCGTGGCTCACGCCCGGCGCCGATGGTCGCACTCCGGCGGTGATCGTGAGCGTCGCGCATCTCGACGACGACGAGCGCTCGCTCATCGTGGGCCTGCTGCTCGAGGAGATCCTCGCGTGGGTTCGCACCCTCCCCGGCACCAGCGACCTGCGCGCGCTGGTGGTGTTCGACGAAGTGTTCGGCTTCATCCCGCCGCACCCCGCGAACCCGCCCGCCAAGCGACCGCTGCTCGCGTTGATGAAGCAGGCGCGTGCGTTCGGTGTCGGCATGGTGCTCGCGACGCAGAACCCGATGGACGTCGACTACCGCGCACTGAGCAACGCTGGCTTGTGGTTCGTCGGCCGGCTGCAGACCGATGCCGATCGCGAGCGCGTGGTCGAAGGCATGGCCGGTGCGACGGAGGTCGGCGGCCACGTCGATCGCGACGACATGACCGCGCGCTTGAAGATGCTGATGCCGCGATGGTT
>CBIHQZ010001559.1:0-1805 GCA_966212315.1 uncultured Myxococcales bacterium | reverse complement strand
CGAAGCCGGCAATCAGAATATTCGCCGTAGCAACTCCGACGCCGAGCCGCGCATCGGACGCTTCGCCCGGTGACGCCTCGCCGAGGCCACGTGCAGACGCACCGGTGTAGAGCGTGACCAGGGATTGTTCGTACGCGATCGCCCCTGTCGCGACGCGACCGGCGATCCATCCCAAGCCAAGGATCCCTCCTCTCCACTCGCGAAAGCGAGCCATGTGTCCGGCCAGCTGACGTTGCGTCCTAATGCCAACGCGTAGTCGGATAGGAATGCTTGTGTCCAACTCCGGTCCTATGCGCGCGAGCAAGTCATCTCGCTCAGAAAATGTGATTCGCGGAATCGACACGGACTCGCCGTTCAGTCGGCTCTGCGCCACCGCCCCAGCCGCCTGCCGCGGCTGATACCCCTGCGTCCGGGTCGTCCCCGACGAACCCGCGGGCTGCGGTGGCGCCGGCGCCCCTCCACGACTCGCCTCCGCATGAGGCGTCGCGCGATCGATCAGCTGCCACAGGGGATCGACGGCCACGTTCCACTGCAGGAAGCCATCGTTGCAATTCGACGGCGGCCCGTCGCATTGAAACCCGCTCGAGTCCGTGTGCGTCAGCGGATTGCCGACGACGTACGCGTACCGGTTCAACCCCTGCGACGACCCGATCGCCGCGAACGGATCCGCGCTGAGAAATCGCCGCGTCTGCGGGTCGTACATCCGCCCGCGCATGTTCACGAGGCCGAGCGCTTCGTCGCTCTCGTGGCCGGTGAATCTTCGCGCGTCAGCAGCGCGTCGCCGGGCACCGACGTCACGCGCCAGTCCGGATCGCGACGCCGCCCGAATGCGTCGAAGCTCACCCGCTGCTCGGTGTTGCCGTGCTCGTCGGTCGCTCACGATCGAACTGCGGCTGACCTGCGGACGATTCGGGACCGCGCCGTTCTCTCGCGGGATTCTTACTCGTCTGCGCTCAGCAGTCGACGCAGCCTTGCTCCTTCCCCGAGTTGCGCGAGCACGTCGAGTGCGGCAGCTCGCTCCCCGTCGAGCGCCTCGCGGAGCAGAAGCCAGAGCCCCTCGCGTATCGCTTCACGACACCTCAACGCGATATCGACCGGCGCGTGCGGAGCCGTCGATGCGTGACCGGAAAGAATCTGGAAGAGAAGCTCCAGCACCGCAATGCGCACCCACTTTTCGCGCGGGTCGGCGAGTGCTGCAATCAGCACCGACGAGCACGCCTCTGAGACCTCGAAAAGCTCGCCTTGGACGAAAGCATGATTCTGGATGCCCCAATACGCGCGCTGGACGGCCTCGCCGCTGGCCGACGCGATAGCTCCCCAAGCGCGCGTTTCACGCCCCGCTCCCCGCCGCGCCCCGCAATCCACACCAGTCAATCGTCTGCAGGAGGCGCTCCGCCAGCCTTGCACTCGTCACTCTGTGCCTCCACGCGGCGCGAAAATCGTTCCGAGAACGAACCGATCGGGGGAAAAGTCAGCCGGCAGTTCGGGCAGATCGGAATCTGTGTCCATTCGAGCTGGCCGTACCTCCCCGCGGGCTCGAGTAGGTCAACGTCGCGCTAGTGTCGGTCTACCTCCGGCCAAGTCGACTGCCCCGCAGCACTCGACGACCTTCTCGACCAACTGTGCGGAAAAGAACATGAACCACGAAAGTCTGTGACGGAGTCCCGTAATGACATCGGTGGCCTCGAACAGCACGGCCGCTCGACCATCGTGAACCCATGTTTCGCGAATATCGACGTCCTTGAAACCGCCTGAATCGTTTCGCATTTGGATGAACTCTTCTCGCGTATTGAGTTCGATGCCTG
>CBIHQZ010001558.1:0-1805 GCA_966212315.1 uncultured Myxococcales bacterium | reverse complement strand
ACGCCGAACCTTCTGCACACGCCCGTCGCCGAGCAGCTCGAGAACACCCCCGTGCCCGTGTACGTCGAAGCCCCCGCAGGGCTCGGCGCAACGCGCTACGTGGTGCACTACCGCGGGCTCGGGATGCAGCAGTTCGCGGAACTCGGGATGGATCACGTCGCCAACGGATTCGGCGGCGAGATTCCGTGCGGTCAGGTGATCCGGCCGAATCTCGAGTACTACGTGACCGCTGCAGACGACAGCGGCAACGTGGTCGCCACCGCGGGCTCGCCCGAGACGCCCACCCGCCTCACGATCGTCGCGACGCGCTCGCAGCCCGCCCCCGCGCTGCCGGGACGCATGCCGCCCGAGACATGCGGTGAGGATTGTCCTCCGGGAATGACCGGACCGCAGTGCCGTCACGGCGGCGGTGGTGGTGGCAGCGAACGCGGGAGCCGACAGCTCGGTGATCCGTGCGAGTCGAACAATCAGTGCGGCGAAGGGCTGCATTGCGCGGAGGGCGCATGCGCGTCGGGTGAAGCCGGCGGCGGCTCCTCGGGCGGGCAGCGCGAGTGGTATCGACTCGCGTTCGACGTCGGCGGCGGCCTCGGCTCGGCATGGCTCAACGGCACGCCGACCTACGCGGAGAACCGTCGATGGGACCCCACCGATCCGATGGGCCCGGTGACCTGCGGGCGCCTCGACGCCGACGGCAACCCGACCTTCGTGTGTCCGCCGATCAACAGCCCCGGTTTCGCGCCGGCGGGATTCATCTACTTCGGCGCTCGCGTGAACGTCATCAATCGCATCGGCATCGGTGCGTCGGTGCGTTGGCAGTGGGACGCCGCGTCGGTCGGCACCCTCCCCAGTCTGTTCATCGGCGGCCGCGTGTACGTCGCAGTGACGCCGCAAGGCTTCGCGCGTCGCGGGTTCACGCTGGCTCCCTTCGTCGGCAGCGGCATCGGCCAGATGCAGGCGCGACCGGCGCTCGCGCGAACCACCATGGGCCAGGCCGCGCACGTGATCTCCGGCTTGAACAACTTCCACTTCGGCGTGAATGCCGAATACGGATTCGGGCTCTTTCACGTCGGCGCCGCGCTTACCGCGAACTTCCAGGTGCCGACGTTCCTGTTCGTCCTCGACGCGCAGGTCATGGTCGGATTGCACTTCCTCTGATCGAGCTGCCCTCTTCCGTACCCGGCGGGTGAACCGGGTGAACCCGCGGCAACGACTCCGAAGCATCGCCTCCGTGAAGCTCGCGTTGACAGCGAGTTCCGTACGGACGCCGAGACCTCGCTCATTCATTGCGGCACTCGGAGCCTCACGACGGTGAGGCTTCGGACCGGTTGCCGCGGCTTTCAGCCGCCGGGCACCATCAACCTTGTGTCAGCGCACGCGAGCGGCATACCGTTCGCTCCGCCGTGCGAGAACGAGACGTCAGGCAGTCACTCGGTTCCGTCTCCGCGATCGCCGCCCTCGCCGCGCTCGTGACACTCGTGCTCCCCGCGCGAGCGAGTGCGCAAGCGGGCTCGGCCGACGCGATCGCGCACGCGCTGGTTCGCGATGCGATGGATGCGTACCAGAATCTCGAGATCGACAACGCGATGGAGCGTCTGCGCGACGCGACGCGACGCTGCGGTCGACGGAACTGTTCCGGGCGGATCGTCGCCGAAGTGCAGATTGCCGTCGGCGTCGTGTCGATCGGTGGACGCAACGATCGCGACGCCGGGCTGCGCGCGTTCACCGCGGCATTGGCGGCGGATCGCGGCGCGACCATCGATCCGGTCGTCGCGACGCCGGACATCAACACGGTCTTCAATCGCGCG
>CBIHQZ010001557.1:0-1809 GCA_966212315.1 uncultured Myxococcales bacterium | reverse complement strand
AGGCGCTGCGATGCTCTCGGCGAAAGAAGGCCGCCGCGTAGCAGTGATCGAGCGCGACGATCGCGTCGGAGGCAACTGTACGCATCGCGCGACGATCCCGAGCAAGTCGCTGCGCCATGCGATCCAGTTCGTCACGCAGCACCTGCGCAGTCCGCTCGTGTCTGCTCTCGGCCCGCGGGTCATCCCGTCGTTCCCCGACATGGTGCGCACCGCGGAGTCGGTGATCGGCAAGCAGGTCTCGCTGCGGCAGAGCTTCTACGATCGCAACGACGTGCAGGTGATCCCGGGCCGCGCCCGCTTTCTCGATCCCACGCACATCGAAGTAGAGCAATCGAAAGGCGCACGCGAAGTGCTCACCGCGAAGCACTTCGTCATCGCGAGCGGATCACATCCGTATCGTCCGCCGGGCGTCGACTTCGATCATCCGCGCATCGTCGACAGCGACACGCTCCTGCGGCTCTCGCACACGCCGCACTCGGTCACGATCTATGGAGCCGGCGTGATCGGCTGCGAGTACGCGTCGATGCTGCGCGAACTCGGGCTGAAGGTGAATCTCATCAACACGCGCGACAAGCTCCTGAGCTTTCTCGACGACGAGATCACCGACGCGCTCAGCTATCACCTGCGTGATCAGGGCGTGATCATCCGCCACAACGAAGAGTACGAGTCGATCGAGCCGCAGAACGACGGCGTCGTGTTGAGTCTGCGCTCGGGAAAGAAGATCAAGTCGGACGTGCTGCTGTGGGCGAACGGCCGCACCGGCAACACCGAGGACATGGGGCTCGAAGCGCTCGGGCTCGCGGTCGACAGCCGCAAGTCGCTCATCGTGAACGAGAACTACCAAACGACGCAGCCGCACATCTATGCGGTCGGCGACGTGGTGGGATCACCGTCGCTCGCGAGCGCGGCGTACGACCAGGGCCGGTTCGCGGCGACGCATCTGTGCACCGGGCGTTGCGACACGAAGCTCGTTCAGAACATCCCGACCGGCATCTACACGACGCCCGAGATCAGCTCGATCGGTCCGACCGAGCGCGAACTGACGGCGTCGAAGATTCCGTACGAAGTCGGCCACGCGCTGTTCAAGAGCCTCGCGCGCGCGCAGATCACCGGGCAGACGGTGGGGATGCTGAAGATCCTCTTCCACCGCGAGACGCTCGCGATCCTGGGGATCCATTGCTTCGGCGATCAGGCGTCGGAGATCGTGCACATCGGGCAGGCGATCATGTCGCAGGACGACGGGCACAACAGCCTGAGCTATTTCATCAACACGACGTTCAACTACCCGACGATGGCCGAGGCGTATCGAGTTGCTGCGTTGAACGGACTGAATCGTCTGCGCTGAGTCGTTGCGCGCGGCGTCGCAAGCGCGAGAGCATCGACGTCGATGGCGAAGTTCCGCCTCCCGGCGCCTTTCAACGACCCCGAAGACGACGTGGTGTTCCCCGCCGGGCACGAAGGCGGCGGCGGTTTCCGTACGGCTGCGCCGCGCGTGGCGAAGCAGACCGCCCGCAAACGAAACGCGCGCGGCATGCTGTTCACGTTCGTCACGGGGCTCGCGACGGCGTTGGTGATGTTGCTCGGCGCGTTCTGGTTGGTTCGCAAGACGGTCGCCAACGACCAGCCGATCGACGACACGACGCACGCGCCGCCGTCGCCGCAACCCCCGGTCACCGTGCATACGCCGGCGCCGCCCGTTCAACCTTCGCCGCCTCCGAGCGATCCGGCCCCGCACCGCGTGGCACTCGATCCCGGCAGCTGGCTCACGCCGAACCCTGGATAGCTCGGGTTCCCCACTGCTGATGCGGT
>CBIHQZ010001556.1:0-1809 GCA_966212315.1 uncultured Myxococcales bacterium | reverse complement strand
CTTCGCGCAGGCGAAGTTTCGGAGTCGTTGCCGCGGGTTCACCCGCCGGGAATTCCGCCGGTGGCGAACCAGATCCCGCCCTCGCCCGGTCCGCCGGGAGAGGGCAGTCGCGCCAGCGACGGGTGAGGGTAGGCGAGCGCACTCGTGACCAAGGGTGGCGTCGACGATCGGGAGTGGCCTGCGCCCCGGTGCATGCTCAGGTAGGCGATCGCGGCGAGGCCCCCTTTCACGCCGCGCGATCGAGATCCGCGATCATCTGCTCGCCGCTCAGTCGATCCGCCGCGAGCCCGCCGAAGTACTGCATCAAACCCACCTTCTCGTAGTGCGCGAGAATCCGCGGCGACATCAATCCGATCTCGCGAAGATTCGGCACCAGGCGACTGAACATCACGGTGCGGAACTCCTGCATCCCCTTGGAGCCGAGCACGAACTCGCGCCACTTCGCGCGCGACAAACGATGCGCGAACCATTCGTCGTAGACCTCGTAGGCCATGAAGCGATTGCGCATCAGCAGCGCCACCTCGAACGCCCAGTCCTCGCGTTCGCGTCGTTCGGCGTCGGTGAGTTCCTTGGTGATGTGTTCGCGCAGCGCCAGCACGCCGTAGTGCACGTGCCGCGCTTCGTCCTGGATCACCATCTTCAGCAGCGCCTTGAGCATCGGTTCTTTCGTCACGCGGTAGAGCGTGCCGAATGCGCCGAGCGCGAGCCCTTCGACCATGATCTGCATGCCGAGGAACTTCATGTCCCAACGTCCGTCGGCCATGAGCGAGTCGATGATGACGAAGAGGTTGTCGTTGATCTGATAGAGCTTGCCGAGCTTCTCGGTGAGGTACCGATGGAACACCTCGACGTGGCGCCCTTCGTCGACCACCTGCGTCGAGCCGTACAGCTTTCCGTCGAAGAACTGCACCGCTTCGGTGACCTGCGCCGCGGCGAAGAGCGCGCCTTGTTCGCCGTGAAGAAACTGACTGAGCATCCACGTCGCCAGACTCGCGCGCAGGGCGACAAGCTCCTTCGCGTTCAGTCGCACGCCTTCCGCGTGCACCACCGACGGGTCGAAGAAGTCCTCGGGGATGATCGGCACTTCGGGGTTCAGCGGATCGACGCTGATGTGCCACGGAAGATCCGTTTCGCCGTTCCACTGACCTCGCGTGGCGCGGCGATACAGCTCGCGCATCCCCGGCTGATCCGCGGGATATGACCAGTCGAAGTGCGCATCGTGCGAGGCACGAATACGCGTCGGCACCCCTTGCTTGCCGCGATGGAGCAAGAGCCCGCGAACGCCGGAGGGGCCCAGCGCGCGGAGCACTTTCGGATCGCGCACCTCGGCGAAGATCTCGAATGCTTCGAAGTAGGCCTCGACCTGATTGCGCATGCGTTGCGGAAGAAGGTTCACCAGATGTTCGCGTGCGAGCATGAGCGGGTCTCCTGGGTGGCGGTCACAACGTGGCGAAGAAGTTTCGAACCCGTGCGGTGTGCGCTTTCGCGAGCATCGCGTTCACGGTCGGGAGCGCGCGTTCGACCATCGCCGCCACACGGTCGGGCGGCAGATGCGCGAGACGCGACGCGAGCATCGCGGCTTCGCGGCTGAAGAGCGCGGCGATCCCTTCGTCGTAGAGGGCCATGTCCGCGGCGGTGAATCCGAGGTCGCGCGTGAAGCCGATGGCGCGCATCGCGGCGAACGACTCGAGCATCCACACGTCGTCGCGTGCGATCAGCGTTCGGCGCTTCGCGTCCTTGATGGTGCCGATCAAGCCGGTCTGCACCATGTCGTCGAGGTCGCGCTGTTCGAGCCCGAGTCGCTCGAGC
>CBIHQZ010001555.1:0-1811 GCA_966212315.1 uncultured Myxococcales bacterium | reverse complement strand
GGCGACCTTGCGGGCGAGGGCGCGGGCATCGATCGATTGCGATTCGACGCGATGATGGTCGGCGCTGCTCGCGACGCAGGGGCGCGCTGGATCCTCGGCGAGCCCGAACGGTTCGATCGCGATGGTGACGGTCGCGTCGTTCGCGTGGTGTTGCGTGACGGTCGTGCGATCGAGTGTGACGTCGTCGTCGCGGCCGATGGGATCCGCTCGTTCGCGCGGCGTGCGGCGGGAATCGCGGTCGTGCGCGGTTCCGATCGTCAGGGCCTCTGCACCCGCATCGAGACCGAGGGCGCGCCGTTCGATCGCGTCGAAGTGTTCGTGCTCGGTGCAGCGGGCGAAGTGTATCTCGGGCCCAGCGGGCGCCAGCAGATGTCGCTCACGTGGCTCACCACGAGTGAGGTCCTGCGGAATCATCACGCACCGGCGATCGATCGACTGCGTGGCATCGTTGCGGCGCATCGCTCGATCGCGAAGCGTCTAGACGGTGCCGCACTCGACGGCGCTGTTCGCAGTGCCGGGCCGTTTCCACAACGGGCAGTGCGCGCAGGCGCCGACGGCGTCTTGCTGGTGGGCGACGCGTACCAATCGATCGATCCCATCGGCGGCGACGGAATCACGCTGGCGCTCGTGTCGAGCGCGCACTGCGCCGACGCTGCAGAAGCGGTGCTGAGCGGGAGTTCGTTCGAGACCGTCGTCGACGACTACGCAGCGGCGCTCGCCAAGACGTCGTCACGGCGCCGGCGTTTCGCGGCAGTACTCGGAAGCGCTGCGCGCCACGTCGGATCCGCGCGCGCGATCATCGGCGCGCTCGAACACGCACCATGGCTCACGTCACGGCTGTGCGCGTTGCACGAGGGGGTGTTCGCGCACCGCGCCAGGGAAAGAGTCGCGGCAGGCCGCTGAACGCATCGACCCACGCCGGGTCGCGCGCGAGAACGCGTTCTTCCATTGCGATCCGCCGTGCCAGCACGAGTGCGTTCGCAAACGACACCACGATCGCGGTAACCCACGCGGTGTGCACCAGCGGGAGCGCCGCGAGTTCGAGCACGACGATCGCGTAGTTCGGATGACGCACCAATCGATACGGACCACTCGTCACGACCGCCACCGGTTGCACCACGCGCGTGCTCCACGCCGAGCCGAGCGTGCGAAAGATCCACGCGCGAACGAGCTGCGCGAACACCAGTGCGACGAGCGCGATCGCCGCGAGCGTCGGAACGAGCGGGCGATGGAAGACGAACACTTCGATCGGCGCCGCCACGAGGACCGCGGTGTGTACCGCCACCATCGCGGCGTACTCGGGCTCTTGATGCACGATGCGTCCGCGAGCGCGGAGCGCGGCAATGTGACCGCGCGAGCGCGCGAGTTCCATCACGCGCTGAACGGCGATGAGCGCGACGACGACGAGGAAGAGAATCCGGCTCAGGACCATTGCAGCAGCAGCATTTCCGACGAAAAACCCGGGCCGAACGCGGCGAGCAGCCCGTACGAATCCATCGGTGGCGGCGCGGCGCGGAGGGTCTGTTCGAGCACGAAGAGCACCGTCGCCGAGGACATGTTTCCGTACGTGCGAAGGACATCCCACGAGGCCGCCGTCTTCGGTCGCCCCACGCCGAGTTGTTCCTCCATCACTTCCATCAGTCGTCGCCCACCGGGGTGCAGCACGTAGAACGACAGATCGCGGCTGGTCATGCGGCGCGGCGCGAGGCCACCCGCTCCCGGCTCGGCCATCGGACCTCGCGGGCCCAGCCCGCCAGCTCGAACCATCGGATCAGCCTCGCGGAGGAGTCCAGCTGGCCACGGAGCACTCC
>CBIHQZ010001554.1:0-1814 GCA_966212315.1 uncultured Myxococcales bacterium | reverse complement strand
CGCGAACAGTCCGAGCGTGCCCGCCTGGTACGGCACGATCGCGCCGCTCTTCGATCAGATGAACCTGATGACCTACGGAATGGCCGGCGCGTGGGACGGCTGGCGCAGCTGGCACTCGTCCGCCATTCGCGGCGCCGGCGCGGCGACGCCTTCGTCGGTCGAAAGCTCGGTGAACGGATTTCTCGCGGCGGGCGTTCCGGCTGCGCGACTCGGCATCGGCGTCGGTTTCTACGGTTCGTGCTGGTCGTCACCGGTGACCGCCCCCGATCAGGCACTCGGCGCGTCGCAACTCGTCGCCGACGACAACGTCATGTCGTACGCGCACATCATGGCGTCGTACTTCGCGACGGCCGCGTACCACTTCGATGCCAACGCCGGCGCGCCCTACCTCTCGTTCGCGTCAGCGCACGGCCCCGAGGGATGCACGTTCGTGTCGTACGAAGATGAAGCCTCGGTGCGCGAGAAAGGGCAGTTCGTCGCCGACCATCATCTCGGCGGCGGGATCATCTGGGCGCTGCACGAAGGACACATCGCGAACGCACCGGCCGGACAACGCGATCCGGTGCTGCGTGCGATGCGCGAATCGTTCTAGTCGCGGTACGCGCCGCCCCTTCACCCGCCGCCGCACAAATTGAAGCCCGTGTCGCACGTGTACGGGCTGCGGCAGACGCCGTTGCAACAGAACTGAACCTGTCCACCGCAGGCACTGCAGTAATGATCGTTCGTGCAGAACGAACCGTCGCTGCACGAAGTCGACGGGGTCGGACATGTTCCCCCGCGATTGCCGGCCGTGTTGCCGAGGCAGACGCTCGAACCGCTGGGACTCGCGGTCTGGCAGTTCCCCTCCACGCAGGCCGTCGACGACGTACAGCAACTCTCGCCATAGTGACCGCACCCGAAGCAATAGCCGCTCATCCACGAGGACAACGGCATGTTGCACGCGAAGCCCTGTCCGCAACCGGTAGGGCAGCAGCGCTGCACCGGACCACCGCATGCCTCGCATCGATTGCTGATGCACGCGGCCGTTCCGTTCTCACATTCGCCGGCACAGCACGACTGGCCAACCGCGCCGCAGAGTGCGTGGCACATCGTTCCGACGCAGACTCGCGAGCCGGAGCAGACGCCATCGCAACACGGCTGCATCAGGCCTCCGCATGCGACGCACGTTCCAGCAGAACACGTTGCTCCTGCCGTGCATCCGCCTGCGCCTGCCGAACAACACGGATCGCCGAGTCCTCCGCATGCCGCTTCGGGCTCGGCGGGAACGTCGATCGGCGCCGGCGTGTCGTCCTCGAGGGCATCGAACGCATCCGTCACATCGACGACGTCCGGCAGCGTGAGATCGGGCGGCACGAAGCGATCGATCATGGGCACGTCGGCATCGACGACCGACGGCGTGTCCGCACGCGCATCGCGCACCGCGCCATCGGCTGATGCATCTGCGCGGAACCGGCGGAAGTCGAGCGCGCAACCCGTCGACACGCAGGCGATGGCCAGCACCGGCGCAAGCACATCGCGGAGCCACATTCGGTCGAAGGAAGAATCACGCACCGATCGAGTCTAGCGTGATCGCCGCGAATCCGTTCGTCAGTGCGAGAAGAGCAAGACCACGAGCGCATACGCGACGAGCGCGAGCGCGAAGACCGCGAGCCACGGCACGAACATCGACGCCATCCGCGCACCACGGCGGCGAACGATCTGATGAAGTGCCCATGCGCCGCGCGCGATCAACGCCGTCGGCACCCATGCCACCGCCAACACGAACAGCAACTCGCCGGTGTTCCGTCGCCACCCTGCGACGAGCCACAGCGTGA
>CBIHQZ010001553.1:0-1818 GCA_966212315.1 uncultured Myxococcales bacterium | reverse complement strand
TGCGAAGCGCGACGGTCATCTCCGCTCGCCGGACTTCTTCGACATCGAGAAGTACCCGAGCCTCACCTTCGAGAGCACCAAGGTGGTCCCGGGTTCGGGCAACGAATTCGACATCGAGGGCAAGCTCACGATTCGCGGCGTCACGAAGGACGTCGTGCTGAAGACCGAGTCGCTCGGTCGCGCGAAGGATCCGTGGGGCGGCGATCACGCGCTGTTCAACGCGAAGACCGTGATCAATCGACACGACTTCGGGCTCAACTGGAATCAGGCGCTCGAGACCGGCGGCGTGCTCGTCGGCGACAAGATCGAGATCAACCTCGAGATTCAACTCCTCGCGCAGTAAGCGCGCGCTACCCTCTGCGCGTCGTGGCGCACCTCACGTTCCGTCCTCTCTCCAGCGAGACGTTCGACGACTTCGCGCGCATGCACGCCGCCAGCGAATGCCAGGGATGCTTCTGCATGTACTGGCACTTCGCGGGCGACAATCGCGCGTGGCAGATGGCGCAGCCGGACGAGAATCGCGCCGCGAAGGAAGCGCTCGTACGCGAGGGGCGAACGCATGGCTTGCTCGCGTACGAGGGTGATGCGGTCGTGGCGACGGTGCAGTTCGAACCGCGTGATGCGTTGGTGAAGCTCACGGGACGCATGCCGTATCGCGGGCTCGAGGCGAATGCGCAGGTGTGGGCGATCACGTGCTTCCGCGTACTCGAAGCACATCGCAAGCACGGCGTCGCGACTGCGCTGCTGGACGCGGCGATCGAGCATCTGCGCGTGCGACACGCAGCGATCGCGATCGAAGCATTTCCGCGGCGTGGCGAGGACCTTCGCGACGAAGAAGTCTGGACCGGACCCGAATCGCTCTTCGCCAAGGCCGGGTTTCAGGTCGTGCGCGATCACATGCAGTACCCGGTGTGGCGTCGCGAACTCGGTGCGTGAAGGGCACGCGCTGCCAAGCATTTCGCGGATAGAATCGCGCGGTGCGCATGCGCCTCGGTCTCGGGTTGCTCGGACTTGCTCTTACCTCGATAGCCTGCAGCGCGGGTCCCGATGGGCGAGCCGACGCGAGTGACGTCGCGGTCGACGCTTCGTTCGATGCCCCGCGCGATGTGACCGCCGTCGATGCGACCGATGCGACCGGCATCGTGGACATCACCTTTGCGACCGATACGCCGCACGATGCACCCGCGTGCCTGCGCAACATGTTCGTCGACGCGCTCGCGCAGTGCATCGACACGCCGCGCGCGCCGTCCGCCTGCCTTGCAACCGTCACTGCTTCTGCGTCCGCGCCACTCTGCGACGACGATCGCGACGGCCTCGCGGATGACCTCGAAGATGCCCTCGCGCGCGCCTACTCGCTCGCGTTCGCGTTCAACGCCGGCGATGGCACGCGCACCGGCGGCGATCCCGAGACACACTGGCCCGACAACCTCACGCACTACACGGCCGGTTCGCACCTGATCTACCGCGTCGACAATGACAACAGCACCGAGCGCCTCGTCGATGCATCGCCCACGCTCGATTCGCTCGCGGGCGCGCACATCGACATCAATGGCACGCCGTACGTCGCGAGCGACCCGGCCGCCACGCAAGGGAGCAACTTCTGGCTCTGCCTCGATCAACCGGGCGGCAACTATCCGAGCGGCGCCCTCGTCGCGACGATGGACGAGTCGCGCATGCTGCCCGAGGGGATCGACGTCGCGAGCGTTGTGCATCCGGCGGGTGGCGTGTCGTCGCACTCATATGCGTTCGTCTCGACGCTGCTCTACTACGCGTACAACGAGCACTCGACCGTCGACAATCACGAGGGCGATTGGGAGG
>CBIHQZ010001552.1:0-1820 GCA_966212315.1 uncultured Myxococcales bacterium | reverse complement strand
TCGATCTCGATCTACCGAGCGGTGACCATCGCGAAGACGTCATTCAGTACGTCTACCAACGCTACGGTGAACGCGGCGCGGCGATGACCGCCAACGTGATCACGTACCGCGCGCGCAGCGCAATGCGCGAGAGTGCGAAGGCCCTCGGGTATCCGCGCGAGGTGCAGGACAAGCTCTCCAAGCAATTGAGCTGGGGTTCGGTCGAGCGCGAAGATCTCGTTCGCTGTGTCGAGAACGCGGGGCTCTCGGTGCAGGATCGTCGCGTCGCGCTGCTGGTCGATTGTGCGTGGCGCGTGCAGAACCTCCCGCGGCATCTCGGTCAGCATTCGGGCGGCATGGTCATCGCCGCGGGGCGTCTCGACGAAGTGACGCCGCTCGAACCCGCGAGCATGCCGGGTCGCGTGGTGGTGCAGTGGGACAAGGACGATTGCGCCGACCTCGGGATTCTCAAGGTCGATCTGCTCGGCCTCGGAATGATGGCGTTGCTCGAGGAAGTGGTACCGCTCGTCGAGAAGAGCGACGGCGTGACGATCGATCTCGCGCATCTGCCGCACGACGACCCGAAGACGTACGCGATGATGCAGGCCGCGGACACGGTGGGCGTGTTCCAGATCGAATCGCGCGCGCAGATGGCGACGCTGCCGCGGATGAAGCCGAAGGTGTTCTACGACCTCGTGGTGGAGGTCGCGATCATTCGTCCCGGGCCGATCGTCGGGAACATGGTGCATCCGTATCTCGATCGACGCGCGGGGAGGGCGGCGGTGACGTATCCGCATCCGTTGCTCGAGCCGATTCTCCGTCGCACGCTGGGAATCCCGCTGTTTCAAGAACAGCTGATGCGCGTGGCGATGGTGGCCGCGAACTTCACCGGCGGCGAAGCGGAAGAACTGCGTCGTGCGATGGGATCGAAGCGTTCGGTCGATCGGATGAAAGCGCTCGAACAGAAGCTGCGCGACGGAATGACGGCGAATGGACTCACGGTCGAATCACAGGAGCAGGTGATCCAGGGGATCACGTCGTTCGCGCTCTACGGCTTTCCCGAGAGTCATGCGGCGAGCTTCGCGCTGCTCGCGTATGCGAGTGCGTTCATCAAGTGCCACTACCCCGCGTCGTTCACGTGTGCGCTGCTGAATCAATGGCCGATGGGTTTCTATCACCCGGCCACGGTGGTGAAAGACGCGCAGCGACACGGCGTGCGGATGCTGCCCGTCGACGTGATGGTGTCGCAATGGAAGTGCACGCGTGAGATCGATCCGCGCGGTGGTTCGCGCGGCGCGGTGCGACTCGGGATGCGCTACGTGTCGGGGCTGCGGGACGAAGTAGGCAAAGCGATCGAAGCCGAGCGCGAGAAAGCACCCTTTACGTCGGTGGACGATCTGTTGCGACGCACGGGAGCGCGCACGGGTGAACTCGCGACGCTCGCGGAACTCGGTGCGCTCGCGGCACTGCCGGGTGCGCCGGCGCGCGACGATTCGAAGCAGGGATGGACGCGTCGCACGGCGCTGTGGCAGGTGCTCGCGATGGCGGGGAAGCCCGCGGGGGACTTGTTCGCGCGGACGGTGACGCCCGTGACGGAATCACCGCTCCCCGAGATGACGCTGCACGAACGCGTCGCGGCGGACTACCGCGCGAGTGGGCTCACGGTGGGAAAGCATCCGATGGCGTTGCGTCGCGACGAGATGCGTACGCGCGGCGTGGTGACGGTGCGGGAGTATCTCGCGATGCGGAACGGCACCGCGGCGTCGGTGGCGGGCGCGGTGATCACGCGGCAACGACCAGGGACGGCGAAGGGTTTCTTCTTCTTGACGGTGGAAGACGAG
>CBIHQZ010001551.1:0-1821 GCA_966212315.1 uncultured Myxococcales bacterium | reverse complement strand
CGCGGCCCTTGCGGCGCCACCTGCGCGGACGGCAACGACGGCATCGCCACGCGCGCAGGCGCCGGTGGGCCCGATCGCATCGGATCGCGAATACTCGGCGGCGGGCCGGACAACGACGCGCGCGGCACCGCCGGCATCGGCGCGGTCGCGGGCGCGAGTCGTCCGGGAAGCGACGGCGCTGCGATCGGCGCGACTGGACGCGACGAGCCGAGCACCACGGCATTCGGGCGGCGAACTTCCATCGACGTCGGCTCGGAATCGTCGACGGAATCGTGGGTCGGCATCGCCGATGTCGAATCCGAGTCGGCAACGCGTGCTTCCTCGGTCACGTCACCCGATGCGATCGGTTGCGGCGCCGTAGGATTGCGCCGGTGCGGGACGGTCGATTCCTGTTCGCGGCGCGTGTCGCGAGGAGCGGTCGACGGAACGGGCGCGGTCGACACTGCAAATGCCGCCCAATCCGCCGCGGCCTGGCGCGAGGTGTCCACCGCGGGTGAAGGAACTTCCGGAACGGGCAGCGGCGGCTCGGGCGGTCGCCGTTCGAGTCCGCTCGACCGTGCGAGCGCGTCGAGCAACGCGCCCAGTGCGCCCGGACGTTTGCCGGCCTCGCGATCGAGCAACTGGCGCAGCGGGCCCTCGAGCGTCGGGGGCAGCTTCGCGGCGTCGAGAGCGCGCATCAGCGGCGAGCCGGTGAGCAACTCGGTCGCGATGGCACCGAGCGCGTAGAGATCCGCGACCGCGCTGATTCGCTTGCCACGCGCTGCTTCCGGCGACACGAAAGGCACCGCACGCGCGAAGCGCTGGATGCGCGGCTGGAAGCGCTCGAGCGGGACCGCGAGCGCGACAGTGCAATCGATCAAGAGAAGCCCGCGCGCCGTCACGAGCACGGTATCGGGACAAAGCCCCCCGTGCGGCGTCGCCGAGTGCAGCGCCGACGTCGATGCCGCCAGGGACATCATGATGCGCAGCGCTTCTTCGTGCGCGAGCGGTTGTCGCGACGCCGCGCGCGCGCCGAGCACTGCGCGGAGCGTGACGCCTTCGACGATGGGCGAGGTGACGAACGCAACCTCGTCGTCGGCGCCGACTTCGAGCGGCATCACGCATCCGGCGATCGTGCGGCCCGCGAACATCTCGATGCGCGAGAGAAAACCCAGTCGATCGGCTTCGGTCGGGCAGAGTTCGTCGGCGATGGCGAGCAGCGCAACGTCGACGTGGTTGCCGAGATCACGCACTCGATACGTGACGCCGAGCGGCCCGGCGCCGAGCACGTCGTGAACCAGAAAGCGCTCGGCGATCCGCTCTCCCGGCCGACGCATCGCATCGATCGCGCCGTTGCAGTACGGACAGCGTGCGCTCCCCGCATCGATCGACGCGTTGCAGAAGGGGCAGGTGAGGCTCACGCGCGACGTTGCTCCCGGAGAGAAACTCTAACACGCGACCTTCTTGCCGCGAGACGACTATCGCCCGGTCGAACCGAAGCCACCGGCACCCCGATCGGTCGCCTCGAGCGTGGCCACCTCGTGTACGACCACCTGCGCTACGGGCGAGATCACGAGCTGCGCGATGCGCTCACCGCGGCGGATGACAATAGGATCCTTGCCGAGATTGACCACGAGGACCTTCACTTCGCCGCGATAGTCCGCATCGATCGTTCCGGGCGCGTTCACCACCGCCAGACCTTCGCGCAGCGCACGCCCTGATCGTGCGCGCACCTGCCCCTCGAAGCCGACCGGTATCGCCATTTCGAGGCCGGTCGGTATGGCAACGCGTTCGAGCGAGCCAAGGGTGATCTCGTCGGCAACCGCCGCCACGAGGTCGAGC
>CBIHQZ010001550.1:0-1823 GCA_966212315.1 uncultured Myxococcales bacterium | reverse complement strand
GCCGCCGCGCGCATAGCGCACCTGCGTTCGCGCGCCGCGCCCATCGATCTGGTGTCGCACGCTCTCGACCCATTGCCGACACCCACTCGATCTCGCCCCGGCGCACTGTCCGTCATGCGGCGCGGAACGGTGCCCCCACTGCCTCGAGCGCGGTGTCTGCGAGCCGTGCATCGCGCATGCACTCGCGACGCTGCAGGCCACGAGGACCGCGCCCATGCCCTCTGTCAGGCGAGAGACGCCGACCCTGCCGGGTCCGAAATCTCCGTCGCGTCGCTTGATGGCAGTCGCCATGGCTTCGGCGCTACTCGGCATCGTGAGCGCCACGAGCGCATCTCTCGCCGCTGCGCACTACATCGATCGCGTCGAGATGCGGATGCTCTCGTATCGGTCGCCACATCGCAGCGCGCACATCGTTCGTCCCCAGCCCGAGCCTGCAGTCGCGGTGCCTCCGCAGGCGCGGGCTACCGCGCAGCCCGTCGAGTCAGCGTCGAGCGTGCTCGACTTTGATCCAACGCCCAGTGTGCTCGCCCATGCGGGCCCCGAGACGCACGACCCTGCGTTCCTCGTCGCAAGGGCGCGGCGACTCGCCGACGCTGGAGCGGATGTCATCGTCGCGTCGGTTCGCCTTCGAGCAGACACGCTCGACGAGGCCATTCGCGCGATGGTGACGTCACCGAACCCCGCCCGCATCGTTCCGGTCTACAGCCACGGACGTGCTGCCGGATTGCGCATCGCGGGCGCTCGCGGTGCGCTGTTCTCGATGGCGGGCGTGCGCGACGGTGACGTGCTGCTGTCCATCAACGGATACGCACTCGACAGCTTCGACCAGCACAGCCTGCACCTCGGACGCTCGCTCGACGAGCGACTCTACGTCGCCGAGTTGGCACGCGACGGCCATCGCATCGTATTGGTCGTGTCCTGGCCCGACGATCGCGCCACAGTCCAGCGTGAATCTCGCCCGCCCGAAGCGCACACCGATGCAGGGGCCCCCGTCTTGCACCATGTTCCCACCGAGGTCGCGGCACGACGCCGAGCCTCGAGGAGTCAGCATGGTGCCGGAACGCGATTCGAGGGGGATGCGCGCAGCGGAGGTCGATCGGCCGTCGCGCGTGCGCGGTGAAGTCGGTCGAGCATCCGTGCCGCCGAACGACGACGCGGTGACATCGCGCGTGGTGAAACGCGATCGCGAAGGGGAACGTCGTCCGAGCCATCGTGTGGAGCGCGAGCCGATGGCGCGCGTGGTCGATCAGGCTGCGTGGCGCGAGGAGCGGCCGCATGCGCACGGCGATCGCGACAGCATCGTGCCGCACTCACGCAGCGATCGAGGCTAGCGCGCTTCCGTTCGATTACTGCGCGAGCGGCCACCAGCCGAGTGAGCCGTTGCGGAAGAACACGCCGCGCGCGCGTCCCAGCACGCGCTCGCGGGCGACGAACCCGAAGGTGCGCCCATCGCGACTGTTGCCGCGGTTGTCGCCCATGACGAGTACGTGCCCGACAGGCACGACGCGATCGAAGTCCGGCCCGCCTCCGTCGTCGAGGGCGACCGGATGGCAGTGCGCATCGAGGCACTCGATCAGTGCCGCGTTCGTCGATTGATGCGCGATCGGAACATCGCGACCGTTCAGCCGGAGTGAACCGCCATGCACTTCGACGCGATCACCTTCGACGGCGACTACGCGCTTGAGCAGCACCATGTCCTGCTCGGGCGAGTCGAGCACCACGACGTCGCCACGTTCGATCGGTGCGCCGTGGGTGAGATAGAAGTTCGTGAGGGGTACGCGAAGTCCGTAATGGATCTTCGAGACCACGACGCGGTCGCCGAC
>CBIHQZ010001549.1:0-1827 GCA_966212315.1 uncultured Myxococcales bacterium | reverse complement strand
GAGAGATCGCGATGGGTGCGCGGTTCGATTTGCCCCGGAGGTGCCCGCGTTCGGCCGTTACTCTTCCCGCATGTTGCGCTGTGCGTTCTGCGGCGAGTCGATGGTGTACGTGCACGGTCACGCAGCGTGCGTGCGTTCCGCTTGTCCGATGTTCGGCGTGAATCAAGACGAGTGCTGCAGCGGCGATGCGCACTGCGTCGCGACGAGCGCGATCGCACGCGGGCCGCGTGATGCGGCGGCAGACGAGGACGGAGTGAACCCGCGATAGCGTGGGGTTCGCTGTAGCACTCGCGGCGCAGCGACCACGATGGTCAGCGATACGTCGTCGTGCACACGGCCGCGCGACATTGCACCGACACGTTGGCGATCGTGCCCATGAGCCTTCGCTGCCCGTCGTCGGTGAGCAGGTCGTCACCCTGCGAGACGCACTGACCCGCATCGCGGCCGGCGTAGTTCGAGAAAGCCGCGACACAGTCATCTCGATACGCGCCGAACGCGGTCGCATCGTCCGCGCGGAACCCGATCGCCGCGCGGTCGCACGGAAACACTCGGACGATGTCGAACGCGCAATCGGCGTCCGTACTGCACGCGCGGCTGAACACCGGGTCTGCCGGATATCCGCACGTCCGCCATTCGCAACATCCCGCGGGGATCCCCTGGCCGCATGTCGATCCCGTCGCCGTGCATCGTCGCGCTACCGATGCTCCTGATGACGACGTTGCCGCGCACTCGCAGGCCCATCCTCCGTCACCGTTCGCAACGCACGCTGCCGAGAATCCGCCGCCATCGCCGCTCGCCGACACCGTGCAGCCCGACCCGGCGTCGCCGGCGTCGCTCCGTTGCGCGCCGGGAACGCATGCCGTTGCGAAGAGAGCTGCGAGTGCGAGTGTCGGGAGAGCGTTCATGGATTGCATCGTCGGCGATCAGCAACGCGTGTGCCCGGCCGAGCAGCGCGGTGACTGCTCGATATTCCCGCCGTGCCTGTGTCTGCGTGTGTCATCGAGCCCGTCTCGCCGCCAGCGCCAATTGCACGCCCGTCTTCGGACGACACTTTCGGTTCGCACTGCGTAGTGTCGTTCGGGGAGGGGCGAGTGGAACCGACGTGAAGTTGCGGGGGAGGAGTCTACGCAACGACGCAGAGGGGGGAGAGATCTACCCCCGCACCTCGTACCCCTCGAATCCGCGGATGGTGAAGTTCTGCAATCGCTCGGGCACTTCTCCCACCCGCGCGAGCGTCGGCGCCGTATCGAAGAGAGCGCGCACTGCAATCTCCGCTTCGACACGACCCAACGCAGCGCCCACGCAATAGTGGGCGCCGAATCCGAACGAGAGGTGCTTCGCCGAGCCCGTTCGCAGCACGTCGAACGTCTCCGCGCGCTCGAACGCGGCGTCGTCGCGATTCGCCGACCCCATCGCGAGCCACACGCGCTGACCGCGCTCGATGCGCATGCCCGCGATGTCGATGTCCTCCAGCGCAATGCGACCCATGCGTTGCACCGGCGTGTCGAACCGCAGCACTTCTTCGATCGCTTGCGTCCAGGTGGCATCGCCGCGGCGGACTGCACCGAGCGCACCGGGATGCTCGATGAAGAGATGCACCGCGTTGCCGATGAGATTGGTGGTCGTCTCGTGACCGCCGAAGAGCACCGACGCGCACGTCGAAAGAAGCTCCTGCTCGTCGAGAAGCTTGCCGTTCTCTTCCGCCACCACCAACGCGCTCAGCAGATCGTCGCCTCGCTCGCGCCGCTTCGCCGCGATCTGCGAACGAAAGTAGTCCTCGAGCTGCGCGATCGCGTCGAGTGCGCGCGACGCCGCACCCATCGGATC
>CBIHQZ010001548.1:0-1828 GCA_966212315.1 uncultured Myxococcales bacterium | reverse complement strand
CGGGCCAGTGCGTCACTCGAAGTGGACAGATGTTGCGCTCGCCGACATACGCGGCACTCGGAGTGGGCATCCAGTGCGGTAACCGCAACGGCGAGGCACTTCGACTGGACACGAATTGCGGTAACCGCAACGGAGAGGCACTTCGACTGGACATCCATTGCGGTAACCGCAACGGCGAGGCACTTCGACTGGACATCCATTGCGGTAACCGCAACGGCGAGGCAGTCGGAGTGCCCTCGAATTGCGGTAACCGCAACGGCGAGGCAGTCGGAGTGCCCTCCCGACCGGTTCAGTGCGCCGCGTTCACCGGGGATGCGGATGGACCGGCGGGCACGCCGGGCAGAACGGACCGCAGCGGGCGATCCCACCCGTCACCGCGGCCGTGCGATCCTTGGCGCGCTGTGATCCTCCCCGAACACCTGCGCGGCATCCCCGGTTTGCGCGCGTCGACCCGCGACGCGATCCTCTCCCGCCAGCCGAAGACGGTGCGAGAGATGATCGCGATCCCATTCGTCGGACGCCCCACCGCACGGAGGCTCTTCGAGAAAGGCCTCATCACGGATCCGGGGCCCGACCGCGCGCTGCCCGGGTTGCCGGAGCGGTAGCGCACGCTCGGAGTGCGACCCGGCTTGCGGAAATCGCAGAGCACTCGGAGTGACACCACGATCGCGTCCTTCGACTGCGCGCCTCGCGGACTCGGCGCTTCGCTCAGGATGAGCGGATGGGATTCGATGACCCGACGGCGGGACGTCCAGTGCGCCGCGTTCACCGCGCCGCGCTCACCGCGGGTGCTGATGCACCGGCGGGCACGCCGGGCAGAACGGGCCGCAGCGCGCGACGCCCGCGCCGCAGACACGCCAGCCCTTCGCACCGCACTCACGCGGCCGGCGGCATTCGCGACACCGGGGATGGCGCGGGCTCACGACGCGTTCGCGACAGGTGGGACACAGCGCGTGGTCCCACGGCTTGCCCCGGTCGCCGAGCGTCCAACCGTCTTCACCGACCGGGCGATTGTGATGTCCCACGAACATCGCGTACCGCCGTCGCCGACGTGCCGGCAACGGGCGCGGCGCGGGACGTGGTCAGTGAATGTCACGACGGCGGGGCCCCGCGAATTGCGCCGGCCCGACGCGATCTCTAGACTCCTCCAGATGACCGCGCCGGCCCTGCTCATGGAAGCGACGCCTCCTCCCGACGAGATCGACCCCGTTCTCGTCGAGCGGGTGCGCGACACGTTCGGCGCGGGATGGTTGGCCATCCGCGAGCAACTTCGACGCGAACCGCCGAGCGAGGATTCCGAAGCGGAGTTCGAGGCGATCGGTGCGATGGGCCACCTCGTCGTCTCCCTGATGGAACGCGTCGCTCCGGCGATCGTCGGCCGGCTGCTCGGTACCGCGTTCTCGCACGGGATGGAAGCAGCGTGGCGGAGCGAGTACGACGAGACGTCGGTCGACCGGAAGCTCGGCATGAAGCTGACCGGCGAGGCGCTCCGCGTGCTCTCGGAACTTCTCGCAACGAAGCTGTCTCGCGTGCAACTGCCTGCAGATCTCCCTGAAGACGCCGCGCGCACGGTGATGGAGCAGGTGGCCCATTGGCCGAAGCCGCTGCGCAGCTTGTACCGCCTCGAGATCTACTGCTTCGTGGCATTCGATCTCGCACGTGAAGCTGACACGGATGAGTTCTGCGCATGGGCGCGACGTGCCGCGTCCGCTGCCCGGCGTGCCGACGCCGACTGGCGCGATCTTTCGATCGAGAATCTCGTCAACGCTGCACACGGCGACGACGGTCTGATCGTGATTCCACCCGATCGATCGGCAGCGGTACTCGA
>CBIHQZ010001547.1:0-1828 GCA_966212315.1 uncultured Myxococcales bacterium | reverse complement strand
CACCCGACACGAGGATCACGTCGGCGCCTGCTTTCGCGACGCCGGCTGCGACGGTACCCACGCCCGCTTCGGCCACCAGCTTCACGCTGATGCGCGCGCGATCGTTCGCGCAGCGAAGATCGTGGATCAACTGCGCCAGGTCTTCGATCGAGTAGATGTCGTGATGCGGCGGCGGCGAGATCAGCCCGACACCGGGCGTGGAGTGACGCACGCGCGCGACGATCGAATCGATTTTGTGGCCAGGGAGCTGCCCGCCCTCCCCCGGCTTCGCCCCCTGCGCCATCTTGATCTGGATCTCGTCGGCGTTGGCCAGGTAGTGACTCGTCACGCCGAAGCGCCCCGAGGCGACTTGC
Organism: uncultured Myxococcales bacterium; assembly: GCA_966212315.1. Classification (GTDB taxonomy): domain Bacteria; phylum Myxococcota_A; class Polyangia; order Polyangiales; genus CBIHQZ01. The sequence goes on along the minus strand of CBIHQZ010001547.1, from coordinate 1,475 downwards.
TTGATCGCGCTGCGACGCAGATCGCCGTTCGCGTCGGCGAGAAAGCGACGTTCGTCCTCGCCGCCCTCGCCGCAGTTCGAACGCCCGCCCAGGCGGTTCATCGCGATCGCGAGGGTCTCGTGTGCTTCGCGTGAGATCGACCCGAACGACATCGCACCGGTCTTGAAGCGCTTCACGATCTGCGCAACCGGTTCGACCTCGGCGATCGGCACGCCGCTGCCGCGCCGCATGCGAAGCAGACCGCGAAGTGTGCCGTGGCGCTCGTTCTCGCGATCGACCGCCGCGCTGTACTTGCGATAGAGCCCGCGGTTGTTGTCACGCACGGCGTGCTGCAGGAGCGCGATCGAGTCGGGGTTGTAGGTGTGCCGTTCGCCGTCGCGACGCCACTGATATTGCCCGCCGGTGACCAGCGTATCGCCGCTCGCGAGTTGCACGCGCTTCGCGAGACGTTCGCGTTCGATCATCTCGCGCGCGATGCCGTCGAGATCGATGCCGTCGATGCGCGATGTCGTTCCGGTGAAGTACTTGTCGATCACCGCGCGCGAGAGGCCGATGGCTTCGAACTGCTGCGCACCGCGATAGCTCTGCAGCGTCGAGATCCCCATCTTCGACATCACCTTCACGATGCCGACGTTCGCCGCGTGGAGGTACTTCTCGATCGCCTCGGCCGGCGTCGCGTTCACGCGTCCCTCGCGCGCTTGTTCGGCGACGGTGTCGCACGCGAGCCACGGATGCACCGCCGATGCGCCGTACCCGAGCAACAGGCAGAAGTGCATGATCTCGCGCGGCTCGCCCGATTCGACGACGAGACCGCAGCGGGTGCGCAATCCGGCGCGAATGAGATGGTGATGCACCGCGGCCACCGCGAGGAGCGACGGAATCGTGCGGTCGTTCGTGCGCACGGCCCGATCGCTCAAGACCAGGATCGTCGCGCCGCCACGCACCGCACCCTCGGCGCGTGAGCAGAGTTCGTCGATGCCGCGTCGCAGTGCCTCGCCGTCGTCGCCGCGAAAACGAATGGTGACCGACGCTGCGCGCAACTCGCCGCGCGACGCGCTCTTCACGCGCGCGAATCCATCGGGCGAGAGCACCGGCTCGTCGAGCACCAGCTGATGCGCGTGGCGCGGGCTCTCGTCGAGAAGGTTTCGTTCCGCACCGAGCAAGACGCGCGTCGAGGTGACGAGTGCTTCGCGCAACGGATCGATGGGGGGATTGGTAACCTGCGCGAAGAGCTGGCGGAAATACGCGTAGAGCAGTTGCGGCTTGTCGGACAGCACCGCGAGCGGCGTGTCGTTGCCCATCGAACCGACCGCTTCGTATCCGCTCGTCGCCATCGGCGACATCACGAGGCGCAGATCTTCGTCGGTGTATCCGAAGCCACGCTGCGCAGTGCGCAACGCGGGACCGTCGAGATGCGCGGGGACCTCGCCGGAGATCGCGAGCGAGTCCACCGTGACGCGTTCGTCGCCGAGCCA
>CBIHQZ010001546.1:0-1831 GCA_966212315.1 uncultured Myxococcales bacterium | reverse complement strand
GACAGCCTGCGCTGCTTCGTCGCCGCTGCGCAGACGCTGAATTTCCGCGCCGCCGCGCGCAGTGTCGCGCTCACGCCGGCCGCGCTCGGGCAGCGCATCAAACAGCTCGAGGACCAACTCGGGGCGCCGCTCTTCCAACGCACCACGCGCTCGGTCGTGCTCACCCGCGCGGGGCTCGATCTGCTGCCACGCGCGCGCGAAGCCCTCGAAGCACTGGACTCGTGCGTGCGCGCCGCCCGCGGCGACCTCGGCCCTGCACCGATCGAACTGGTGCTCGGCACGCGCCACGAACTCGGACTGAGCTGGGTCGTGCCGCAGCTCGATCATCTGTCGCGCGCGCACCCCGAGGTGACGTTCCATTTGTACTTCGGCGCCGGCGACGATCTGCTGCTGCGATTGCGCATGCGCGAGATCGACTGCGCGGTGACCTCGACGCGCTTCAACGATCCGCGCCTCGATGCGGTGCGTCTGCATCGCGAGGAGTACGTGTTCGTCGGCTCGCGCGCGCTGCTGGCGAAGACGCCGCTCACGCGCCCCGAGCACGCGTCGTCACACACGCTCATCGATGCCTCGGCCGACATGCCGCTGTTCCGTTACTGGCGCGACGCGCAGGGTGCGAGCGACTCGATGGAGTTCGCGCAGGTGCGTCGCATCGGGACGATCGCGGCGATCGAAGCGCTGGTGCGAGCGGGGCGCGGCGTTGCGGTGCTGCCGCTGTATCTGGTGGAACACGCGCTCGAGCGCGGCGAGTTGAAGCGGATCTTGCCGTCGGTGAAGCCGGTCGCGGATTACTTCCGCCTGGTCTATCGCGCGGGTGATCCGCGGCGGCCGCTGTTCGAGTCGATCGCGGCGAGCATGTTGGAAGTGCCGCTGGGGTGAGGGCGTGCCGGTCGCGCGCGCGAATCGCGACTCGCACCGCCTGCGCGCCGTGAGATGTGTGCCGCGAAGGACGAACCGCGAGAAGTAACTTCCTCCGTTCGTGGTGAGAGGCTGTCGAAGAAACGCAGACGAGCACCCCGTCACTCTCGCCCGAAGCGTCCGCGCCGCCGTCACGTGTGGACCCAGCGCGTTCGGTTCGGGCTCTTCATCGTGCCGGCCTCCCAGCGAGGGCGGCCGGAAATGCGTGCGTCACCGGGTGGCGCGCACTCGCTCCGAACGCCTTCGCGCCAGCGAAGCCGGTATGACGAAGAGCCTGGACCGCCGGCGCTGGTCGCGATTGCGCACGTCGGGCGCCGACGCTCCAGGCGCAGTCGGCGCGTCCGATCGCGATTGATGTGCGAGGTCGGCGAGCGCGACGCCGGCGATCGAAAACGCGGGTAGTGCATGCCGGCAGCGCAGTGCGCGATGGCGAACCATCGTTTTCCCCCGCCGGTCGATTGCTTTCGGCGTTCCATCCGCGGGACCCTTGGGCATGCACGTGACGGGGTGGAAGTCGCTGGCCCTCGCTCTCTTGCTCGCGGCCACGTCGTGGTCCTGCACCTACCCACCGACCGAAGTCCTCGTCGCGGTCGACACCGATGCGCCGGCCACGCGCGCGCTCGCGGTGTCGCTCGCGGTGCGCGGCGGGAACGCCATCGTCGGCGACGCAGGCAGCGGTGCGTTCGTCCGCGGCGGCGGTGGGCGCGCGACGCTTCCCGGCACATTCGCGGTCACTCCCGGCGGCGCGGCGAACGATTCGAACGTCACACTCACCCTCACCGCCGAACTCGCGCAGGGCGGGCCGACCGAACCCGCGGTGAGCTTCCGACGCATCGTGCGTTTTCGATTCAACCCGCGCACCCCGTCGCGCATCCCGATCTTTCTCGCGGTGCGATGCGGCAATGCGGCCCCC
>CBIHQZ010001545.1:0-1831 GCA_966212315.1 uncultured Myxococcales bacterium | reverse complement strand
GATCACCAGCACCGGCAATGGCATCGCGAGGTCTTTCACCACGTCGAATGGTTCGCCCGATGCGATCGACGCCACCAGCTTCGTGCTGATCGCCTCGATGCGCGGTCGCAACGACTCGGCGCGCTGCGGGCCGAAGGCGCGCTGGATGAGACCGCGCAACCGCGTGTGCTCGGGGGCGTCCATCAAGAGCGTCCACTTCGCGAGATGGCGCACCAACGGCTCGAGCTTCTGACGAACCTCGGGCGGCATCTTCTGCGCGTAGCCACCGGCCCGATTGGCGGAGAGCCGCGCGTCGCGAAATGCCGCGAGCGTGTCGGCGTACCGGGCGATGACCCATCCGCCCCACGCATCGGTGAAGTGCACCGGCGCTTCCGCACGGAGCCGCGCATAGACGGGATACGGATCCTGCAACGTCTCACGCGCACCGAGGGCGAATGGGTCGACGGTCATCCGCACGTCGTCGCCTCGCCGCGCGTCGAAGTCAATCCCGCGCGCGCTTCGTGTGATAGGTGTTTCTCGTGACCACGACCCGCCTCGGCACGATCGCCGCCGCACTCCTCGCTTCCGCTTGTTCCGCACCGTCGGGGCACGACGCCGGTCCCGATGTGATCGACGATTTCGTCGAAGCTGCGGCCGACGTTCCGCAGGACGCGCCGGTTCCCTTCTACGACGCTGGCCCCGCTCCCACGTGTGCCGTGACCACACTCGTGCGTCACGTTGCCGATCGCCCGGGCGGCGACACACCCGAGGCACCGGCGGGCATCGTGCGCACTGCGACGGGCTTCCTCGTCGGCTATCACCACGGCGAAGCGGGAAGCGCGCCCGATGCGGGCATCGTCGACGGTGGGATGTTCGTCGATCGCATCGAGTCGATGCACATCGGCGACGACGGCACGGCTGCGGCCGCGCGGATCGTGTACGACGGCGCTGCGAACGGCACGCGCCTGCTCGGCCCCGCGTTCTTGCCTTCGGGCAACGGCGCGATCGCGGTGTTCGACACGACGATGGGCGATCCGCGCAACGCCGACTACGACGTGCAATTGCGCGCGTCGATCCTCGATGCCGATGGTGCGCCGGGTACACCGACCACGCTTCGCACGCGGTACGACATGCCCCAGATCGTCGCGCTCACGGCCGGTAATCTTCTCTCGTTCGGCTACTCGTACGGCCCGCCGCTCGATGGTGGCGTCGTCGCGGCGAGCCCCGTCTCGATGTTCCTCGCGGCCGATGGAAGCAACGCGCGCGCGAACGACCTCGACTTGCTCTCACTCGTGCCGAGCAGCATCACCGGTCCGCAACTGCGAGCAGGCGACGACGGTGCGTACTACCTGTACCGCGAAGGGCAGCGACTCGGATTCTTGCGCTTCGGCAACGACGGCGCGATCGCGGGGCGATTCGCGTACGGCGTGATGGGCTCGACGGTGCGACGCATCGAAGCGGCGGGCGTCGTGGCAGACGGCGTCGTCGTCGCATGGGGCGAAGAGAGCGGGACGCATACGAGCGTGAAGGCGGTGGTCGCGAGCACCGACGGCGTGTTGCGTTCGTCGCTCGAACTCGAGGCGTTCGACAACGAGGGCAACACCGTCGCGAGCGCGATTCCGGCCTACGGCGGGGTCGCGATCATCTGGCGGCGCGGGACGGGAACGGCGGCGCGGTTGCGGGTTGCGATCGTTGCACCGGACGGGCGCGTGCGCGTGCCGGCGACCGATCTGGTGGCGGCGCCGGGTATCGACGGACGACTCGCATTGTGGAGTTCGGGACGCGAGATCGCGTTCGTCGGCGTCGACGGGGCGGGCGCATCGTGGGGATACACGTTCGGGCGCATGTGTTT
>CBIHQZ010001544.1:0-1831 GCA_966212315.1 uncultured Myxococcales bacterium | reverse complement strand
CGTCTCAGCCCTTCACGCCGCCCGAAGTGAGGCCGCCGACGAGGTGCCGCTGTAGCGCGTAGAAGATGGCCATGACGGGCACGCTCACGAGGATCGCGCCGGCGGCGAACTTTCCCCACGCGGCGTCGTACTCACCGATGTAGCGCTGCAACGCGACCGGGAGGGTGAACGCTTCTTCTCGCGACAAGAACGTGGCGGCGAGGATGAACTCGTTCCACGCACTCATGAACGCAAAGAGCGCGGTCACCGCGAGGGCCGGTCGCGCCGCGGGGAGAACGACTTTCACGAACGCCTGGAAGCGCGTCGCGCCATCCACCATCGCGGCCTCTTCGAGATCCTTCGGGATCGACTCGAATGCGCCGCGCAATTGGAACACCGCGAAGGGAACCGCGGTCGTCGCGTACACGAGGACGAGACCGGTCCGCGTGTCGAGGAGCTTGAGCACGTCGAGGATGAGATAGAGCGGCACCGCACTCGCGACGCCTGGAAACATCTGCGTTGCGAGGAGTGCGCCGGTGCCCGCTTCCGCGCCGACGAAACGGAATCGTGCGAGCGCATAGGCGGCCGGCGTGGCGATCGCGATCGCGACGGTCGCGGTGCCGAGCGACACGACGATCGAGTTGAACAGCTGCCGCACGAACACGAAGTGCCCGGCGCCATCACGGGCGAGTGCGACCGCGCGAAAGTTGTCGCCGCTGATCGCATGCGGAATCGGCAGCGCGCGCGCCTGCGGCATTTCGTTGGGCGCGAGCGCGAGAGAGATCACCCACAACACGGGGTACAGCGCGACGCACACGGCCAGGACGAGCGCGAGGTTCACGACGAACGATTCGAGCAGCGAGGGCTTGTGGTTCACGTCGCCACTCCGCGCTTCGCTGCCGTCTGCGCCGCGCTGTCGAGCAGACGCGTTCCGACCACCAGGATCCCGAAGATCAGCACTGCATAGGCCGCGGCGTACCCGTACTGCGCCTGCCGCGTGAACGCCCAGCGGTATGCCTCGGTCACGAGAATCTCGGTCTGCCCGTCGGGCTCCCCACCCGACACGAGGAAGATCACGTTGAACATGTTGAACGTCCACACCGCGCCCATCGCGACGGCGGGGGCGAGCGTCGGTCGCAGCAGTGGGATGGTGACGAGGCGGAACCTTTGCCACGCGTTGGCGCCGTCGACCGCGGCTGCTTCGTAGAGGTCTTTCGGGATGGCCGCGAGCGCGCCGATCGTCACGACCATCATGAACGGGAAGCCGAGCCACACGTTGGTCGCGACGTTCGCGGCGAACGCGGTGCTGAAGTGCGAGAACCACGAGACCGGATGCGCGCCGAGCGCGGTGAGGATCGCGTTGATGGCGCCGAGCTGGCGATGAAACATCCCTTTCCATGCGAGCGCAGTCACGTACGACGGCACCGCCCACGGAATGATCAGGAGCACGCGATACACCGCGCGCAGTCGCAGCACCGGTCGAGCGAGAAGCAGCGCGAGGGACACACCGACCGTGACGTGGAGCGCGATGTTGGTGAGCGTCCAGAGGAGCGTGACGAGGAGGACGAGATAGAACGAGCCGCTCGCGAAGAGCGGCCCGCCGCGCGCGCTGAGGATGTCGAGGTAGTTCGCGCCGCCGACGTAATGGAACTGGCCGTTTCGCCCTGCGAAGAACGAAGTGCCCGCCCCGATGACGAGCGGCGCGACGACGATGAGCAGCACGATGATCACGGCGTGCAGCACGTACCGATACGCGGGCCATGATCGCACCACGTCGCGGCGGAACACCGGATCACGCGCGCGACGGGCCGCGATGGCGAGGAAGTACAACGCGAGCGCGCCCACGAGAAGT